>CAIXMG010000047.1 GCA_903920485.1 uncultured bacterium | reverse complement strand
TGGAACTAAAAAACCCTGAGCTTGTCGAAGGGTTTTTTAATAGTGATTACTTAAGCGTCACTGATTCCAAAATCACAGGGCTGACCGGTCGGTCGCTTGAATCCGTTTTAACGGTACTAATTTTCTCGGCAACGTCATAGCCCGACGTCACGTGCGCAAACACCGAGTAGTGCCCGTCGAGGAACGCATTGTTCGCGACGTTGATGAAGAACTGCGAACCGTTCGTATTCGGACCGGAATTCGCCATGGCGACGGCTCCGGGAACATTATGACTGTCAGCAGTGATCTCGTCGTTGAACTGGTATCCGGGACCTCCTGTTCCCCATCGCGCCTCCTGCGAGTCGTCCTTCGACAGCGGATCTCCTCCCTGGATCATGAATCCGGCAATGACGCGGTGAAACTTGGTCGAGTCGTAGAACCCCGACGAGGCAAGCTTGATGAAGTTCGCAACCGTATTGGGAGCGATCGACGGATCAAAGGCGATAGTAATGTCTCCGAAATTGGTCTTGAGGGTTGCTTGGGTGTAGTGCTGGTCCATGGTGGTTGTGGCAGTTGCGGATGAAGCTGTCATCGCTGTGGATGCGCTCGAACCTGAATTAGCTGTTAGGGTACTGGTCGCGGAATCGTTCGACACCGCGGTTTCGGAACGATGTCCCGCATGACGGAGGATCAGGCCGAGGCCCACGACGACGATGATGATGGCAATGATAGAAAGAATAGTTTTTGCAGTTTGATTCATAGGTCAGGTTACGAAATAATAATTGATGGGAACACTAGGCTCCGCGGCGCATGAGGCCCTTGAGCATCATGCGTCCCTTTCGGACCAGGGTGTGACGCTTGCCACGGCCCTGTTTTACGGATTCGGCAAGTTCCAGAGCTGCCGTGTCGATCGAGGCATACAGGTCGCCGCCAAAGCTTTCGATGTAGTACATGTGGCCATTGGCATCGAGCGTAATCTCGGTTACGAATTCCTCAGGACCTCCCTTGTGGTGGCGGGAAGGCTTGCCCATCTCGACATGGAGATAGGCAGGCGCGTGAATAATCTTTTCAAGTGAGGAAAGTTTTTTGGTTGCGTAATCCTTGATCGCGTCGGTAAGCGGCATTTGGGATCCTTTCATGCTGATGTTCATCATAAGGTAAGGCACGCGAGGGGTTACAGGTCGGATGCCTTGCGCCATTATAGCATCTTTGGAAATCCACAGGTACTCTCGTTGAGAAATCCCTACGGAATTTGACAGTACTTAAAAATTGAGCGACAATCCCATTGAGACCTATTCTGTATCACTCACAAAAAATACCCCTACAAATGAATAATTTTGAAAAATTAGCCTATCAGCTCATGTACCTGATGGAAAAGAACAAGGTATCCTTGGGGTTAGCATCCACCAAGGATTCGTTCCAATCGGACCACTATGACAAGGCAAGGCTTATCATTGCCTGGATGCATACTCATTGCAAGAATCAGGAGCTGATCGATCCCAAGGCAAAACTGTTTCCCTTTGTTCAGACCCTGAGACCCTTCTTCGATGAGGCCGTATCCGAACGGGGCCTGCTCCTTAAAAAACTGGGTTACCCTGAAAACTTTTCTTTCCCTTATCCCAAAGAATCATTTCTCATCAACGATGACTTCCACATAACTGATGAAATGGTCGAGAAAGAGATTGCTCTCCGAAAGAAGAAAATGGGCTCAAAAGACCAACCTGCCGGGACAATCCTCACAGGAGCAGTCGTTGAGCACGACAACATCGAAATGTACCGAGATGTCGAAGGATCGCTGGAAGGCGAAGCCGCCTAATCGTCTTACTGTCAAACGCAAAAAGCCAATCCTCAGGATTGGCTTTTCACATGATTACTTGATGGCAAGCTGGCTGGCTGATGGGGCAGATGCTACCCATGACGTAATGTCAGTAGAAGCGATCTTGTTCATCGTCCAAAGCACGTTTGACTTGTAATCGGGGTTCGCGGACGGAGGATTATACGTGTTGATGATCTGAGCGATCGACTTGTTGGCATAAGCCTTGGCGGTAGCAGGAATCTGCCCGGCCAGGTCTCGTGACACCGTATCGATGGCATCGGCATAACTCTTAAAGGCCATGTCACAACCGTCGTACCCGAACGCGTTATAGGTTTTTACGCCATGCTTGGCGGGGCACTCGTGAAGTCCGGCCGTAGACTCGTTGTAGGAAAGTCCCGCAACAAGCTTCCAGTCGATCCCATACTTATCAGCATCTTCGACCATGGTATGGCCGTATCCGATAAGAGGAAGGTCCCCTCGTGAGGCGAAGAATGCGTCAATTTTGTCCGCCCGTTGGTCTACGGTAAGGCCGTCAACCAAGACAGGGGCTCCAGTGGCGCTGCTATATGAATTGTCAATTGGTGCCTCTGCTTGTGCGACCGGGGTTATTAATCCGACACACAGACCGACGATGAGGATGTACCCAAGCACTATTTGACGGAAGACGTTGAAATGTTTGGACATAGATGACGATTACGCTTCGTCGAACGTCACGGAAGGATTGTTTCCACCCCTCTGCCTTTCAGGCATCTCCCCTTAGCAAGGGGAGAAATTCCATCTGGACAAAGATTTGGAAGAAAAATGCCCTGTATTTCAGGACGTACATAGTCTAGCATGGATTACTCTTCCCGTCAAGCATTTTTTGTGGTATTTTGCAGTTTTTTGGAAACTGAGCCTTATTTTATAAGGAATTTAACTTTTTCTGAAAAATGCCTTATTGGCCAATTTTACCCCAAAATCGCTTTCTAGCCTTTATTTGTAAGGGTTTTTAAGCGTTTGACAATAAATTGAATGTAAGGGACGATTTTCAAGGATTTTTTATCCAAACTTGATGACAATTGCGGTCCCCGCGAAGATCAGCAGCCCTCCTGCGAAGGTCGGCCAACTCATCCCCGGGATCCGCATGGAATTCGGCAAGGACGAACCTGTCGTAACCCCCTTCCTTGATAAGTGAGACCACGTTCGGAATCATATGCGAATGCTTAAGAACGAATCCTGGCTGGATATCGATGATGAATAACGCGCGGGAACGGGACGGATTCGGAATTCTGATGGTCATATGCGACAAAGTATACCTTATCCCGCAATGCGAATCACGCCGTAGAGAAACAGCATTCCCAGAAGTGTGCTGATCGTCGTCCAGGCCGCCGGATGCGCGTGATGGCTTTCGGGAAGCAGGTCGCTGGCGCCGATGTACAGGAAAAATCCTGCGAAGACGGCAAGGATGATTCCCAGAATATGCTCAGGGACATGGAAAAGGAGCGTGACGACAATACCCAGTACAGGAGCCAAAGCGTCGATCAACAGGAACCGAAATGCGCGAACCCGACTGCCTCCGTTTTTGAGGATCATGTTCACCGTGTTGATGCCGTCGGAAAAGTCATGGGCGAGTACCGCAACGGCGATCACCGCACCCAATGCGTGCGAAACCTGGAACGCCAAACCGATTGCCAGTCCGTCCAAAAAACTGTGAATGGAAAGGCTTCCAGCGCCAAGGATTCCCCGCTTGTGATTGTGATGGTCATGATCGTCTTCGCTGTGAGAATGAACGACGACGAACCGATCGAGGATCATATAAACCGAGAAGCCCAGGGCGATATACGCCAAGGCATGAAAAGCGCCTTGGCCGACCGTTTGAATGGCTTCGGGCATCAAGTCAAAAAATGCAACCCCCATGACGGCTCCTGCGGAAAATCCGAGGATCAGGTGCAACCGGTCCTTGTACCGCAACGCAAACAATCCTCCGCACAACGTCGCGGCGCACACCAGGATGGCAATGATGAAAAGCATGGGAGTAGTATACATGAAAAATTCGGCTTGAAAAAATATGGGAAGGAGAGATATTGACATGTTTACAATATATGTTAATATCAAAGTCTAAAAATTTAATATATGAAATTATCCAGTATCGATCATTTTTCCCGCTCTGACAGGACAATCCCTGCCATCTACTCTCGGTGGTGGAACGGCCTTTTTGAAAATCCTTCTGAGTACCTTTATCATCTGATAGCAGAAGCAAGACCTGGAGATTCTCTTTCAGGCCTGCTCGTAGATTTGGGATGCGGTCCTGGCACTTCTACCAAGTTCTTCTACAACAACTTTTTATTTACTGAATGTTTTGCCGTGGACGGGACATCGCGCATGCTTGATTTTCTCAAAGAAGACTTCAGCATCCACCGCCTTCCTGTCACCACGCAACTCGCGAATTTGGAAACGGACGCAATCCATGTTTCATCATTTACGGCATCTGCGGTCATCTCTTCGATGACCGTCTCCTATCTTTGTTCTTATGAGAACCTTCTCAAGGAATCTCACAGGATGCTTAGGAGAGGCGGCTTGCTGGGCTTTGACGTCATGGCTCATCAGCAGGAATCAAAGGACAGCATCGTCCTCGATGACGATGACGTTGCTATGTATGCTCACTCTTTCAGTCGGCTTGGCGATCGGTTGGAAGAAATGGGGTTCGAACTCCTGAGTCATTACGACTGGGACGGGGACGGACTCCAAGGTGGCATCGTCCTCAGAAACTATTCGTTGTTACTCGAGAAAAAGTAACCCGGAAACAATCTCACAGAAGGCCCGTAGGCCTTCTTTTTTATGCAACAAAAATACCCGTCCTATAGGTAAGCAAACGGGTACTTAATTTTTGCCGTATTCCCCGTCCTTCTCGTAAACTTGTTTGAAGGCTTCAGGGGAGAAACCGAGAACTTCCCATGTTCCTTGTGGAGTTCTTTTGACCGCGTCTACCGGAACCCTGCAGTCCAGGGCAATTTCTGCCCGTTCGCGTTCCATTCGCTGTTCGGGAGATTCGAAAGAACCATCAGGGGTCATAGGAAACCCAAGTTCAGGACCGTGATTCATTTTTGGTGAGCCCATTGTCATATGTTTTTGTAGCTTCATTTTACCACGACAATTTTTATTTACGCAAATCAAATCCTGGAAAAACAAAAGGCCCTGTGGGCCTTAAAAAAGAGCTTATCTTACAGGGTTCGTCGGTAGTACTGGGGCGAACGAAACACCCGAAAGAAAAGGTGGTGTTCATATCTTGAGAGAACCAGCGTCGCAAGCCATAGGATTACGACGACAAAAATAGCATCGTAGAGAAACCGGCTATGGCATCCCGTGATGCCCCAGGTGAGATGAAGCACGGTAGCCGTACTGGGTAGGATGATTTTTCTCATATGGAAAGAGATTATGAATTAAAGAAATAGGCCTCACCCTCCAGCCTACTCCCTAAAAACCGTCTGTCAACATCTTTTTGAAATAAAAACGCACTCGCGTGCATTTTTATTGGTATTGGATATAGCTCGGCTGCGGACGCAATTTCAGGATCTCGGCAGGCGTCATCAGGCGCATGCTCGGCTTTTGCAAGTCATTGTGGTAGAAGAGCTTGAAACCCGTGAACTGGACCGGCTGCGGATAGATTATGTTTCGGTAGGTTGTGATCTTGTGGTCGGGCGTTCCCCATCCGTCCATGTTCATGACGATCTGCACTTCGGGAAGTGGCGTGATAAGTTTCGCATTCGTCACCATGTCCTGCGTGAATCGGTGCACGATGAGGATCTTCGGCGGCAGGTTGTTGTCGCGGACGATCTTGGCAAGATACTGCGCAGCCCAGTTGATATCCTTCGCGTCCATCGTCCCGACGACGGTGCCCGGAACTTGCCCAGGCTTCATGGCAAATTCAGGATCAAGTCCCAAGTGAACCTGGGGCATGGCCAGATATTTTGCAAGCAGAGGCAACTCGGTCTGCACGTTGCTCTGCCCCAGCTGAACGTCAAGGAACACGATCGCGTGAGCCTGGTTGGCAAGGGCGATCGCCTTGTCGATTTGGCTGAACGGCATTCGGAGGATGTGCTTGCCGTCAGCGCCTGGATACTTTTGCGCCGTTGTTGCGATATAGTGGATTGCAGGAATGACCGGGGTGGTAGGATCGGCCGCTTGCCATGCCTGCACGTCAGCGGTAAGTTTCGCAAGAACGACATCGGGGGGATACTGCCCGAGGATTCCCATCCCCTTTGAATAGAAATTCCCATAAAAAGCGACGATACGATTAAACGGTAACAGCGCCCCGGCATTCGGATAAACGGCATGAACCGGCCACAGGGTTGGCTTGGGGGGCTTTGCGGTCGCGGCCGTCGAAGCCGAAGTTGCCGTGCCAGCCGTACTTGCACTGGAAGCGGAAGCCTTCGGAACGGGGTTGTTCGCGAGCTGAAGCATTTTCGCATCGTAAGCCACGATATCAAGCGCCGGCACCTGCGGTGCCGGCGCCGTCTGCGCAACCGTCGCAGAGAAAACCGTAACAGGCGCCGTCTGAGCATCGCCCGTACGAGAGAAAAAGAAGTAACCCACACCCACGATCACGACCAAAACGACCCCGACGAGGGTCTTGCCGAAAAAATTAAGTCTGAAGGGGTGCTTCTGGTTGTTGGGGGATGGTTTCTGCATAAATAGGAATGACGCCCGTAGTGTAGCACGAAATCAGGAAGCAGCCTCGAGCACGTCACCGCTTGAACGTTGGTGGTTCCTGGCGATGATGAACGCCACCGGAAGAAAGCAGAGGCCCGAAAGGAATACGAAGAAGGTTGAGAATTCAAGCCCTGCCCGAAGACCGTGGGCATCCGAAATGATGCCGATGATGGCGGGTGCGAATGCCTCGCCCAAAAGGTGAATAAACAGCGCATAGATTCCGAATGCCGAGGCGCGAAATTGTTTTGGGACGACGTCATGAAGGACGGCTGTGACGGGGCCCAAGTAGACCGCCAGGAAAATCGCACCCGTGAAGAAGAAAAAGAGAAAGGCCGCCTTGCCGGTATCTTCAAGTCCGAAGTACATAAGAGGCGCCGCGACCATCAGCGACAGCGCCACGACAATGCTTCGTCCCCATGCATATCTCGCGTGCAGCCAGTCCGCCAAACGCGAACCCGCCAGCACGCCGATCGTGCTGGCGATCATCATGCCGATTCCCAGAATGAGGGCCGCGTCGCGCACGTTGTAGTCCTTGTAACGGCTGATGAATTCCACGCCCCACGTGATGAATGCGCCGGTCGCAAACGATACCAACGTTCCGCTTACAATGATCCACAAAAACGCCTTGTTGGCGAGAAGGGTCGTAAGGGGAACCTTCGGTTCGTGATGGACCAACCGCTTGTCCTTGATGCGAAGCACTAGGTATGCCAACACGAATCCGGGTATCGAGACGATAAAAAACGCCAGACGCCAGTTGTTGGTATAAAAAGCGACCAGCCCCCCGATGACGGCCCCGAGTGTTCCACCGATCAGCATGCCCACGTTGAAGAAACCTTGGACCTGCGCATTCGTTTCCGGCGGAAAGTTGTCGCTGATGATGGCAACGGCCGCGGGCGCGTAACTTGCCTCGCCGATTCCGACGGCCGAACGGATCCCCAGCAGAACGCCGAAGCTGTTGGCAAGCCCCGACGCGAACGTCGCGATGCTCCAGAAGGCGACACCGGCTCCGATAACGGCACGACGGCTGAACCGATCCGCAAGAACTCCCATCGGGAATGCGGCAAGTGACTGCACCAAAAGAAATGCCGTACCCAAAACGCCGAGACTGAAGTCGGACAGATGAAACTGCACCTTCAGCATGTCGAACAGCGGGAACACAACCTGACGATCGAGGTAATTCAACAAGTTGATGAGGGTAAGGATCAGCAGCATCACCTTCTGATCACGGGTCATGGACTTGAACATGGGCGGATTATAGCATGGGAAATAAATATGCAAATATCTTTATAGAAACTTTATCTCCTTGTGCTACGATTTTAATATGCAACAGATATTGATAACAATCGAATGGCCTTGGCTTCTGGGAATTTTTGGCACCATCGTGGCGCTTGCTTGGGGTGCCTCGGGAAAATTCTCAAAGATTGAAACCCTGCTGGAGACTATGGACAAACGGCTTACTGGCATCGAGAGAAAGTTGGAGAAAGTTGAAATCGAAGTACAAGGTAAAACGGGCCACTAGTCGTTTTTGAACATCACAACAAAGTCACCCGCTACTGAAAAACCCTGATTCTCGTAAAAATGAATGAGACCTTCGTCTTTCTTTGCCCACAGCATCGTCGAGGAAACGCCGTTTCCTTTCAAAAAAGTATCTCCGTATTCCACGAGGGATTTTCCAATGCCTTTATTTTGATATTCCGGATCAACAACAATTTCCTCGAGAACGGCCTGCTTTCCATTTGCCCATGTTGAAATATTAAACAGGATAAAACCTGTAATCTTGCCCGTGTCATCAAGAGATACGAACGAGGAATCCTTGGAAGAAACAAACTTGTTCTCAAGGTAAGCCGTCGCATTTCCCTCCTTGAAAATTTCGTTGTGAGGAGCTTTCGAATAAGCCCTTTCAAGGATAGCTGCGCACGCAGGAAGATCGTCTTTTATAAGAGGTCGAATATTCATATTCTATAACCACGTTGCCACTCCTCCGTGGCGGGAACACGTTCCCTGTCGGTGCTGGCTGTAACTATAAGATCCGTCACGACATTCAGCCGATGAACCAGCGGGAGCGCGCGTTCGATAGACAGGAACATGGACCTGCTTGTGGGACGAATTGGTATAGTACGACCGCGATGCCAGTGCAGGCTGGGCGATCCCCATAACCATCATCAGGGCCACCAGACCAAATGCGATTGTTTTGAGTATTTTCTTCATATTCGCAGAGTATACCCCTAATGATAAAGAAATCCTAAGTTTTTTGGACAAGGAAAAATCCCCGCCCATCCTTCGCTAAAAGCTTCGGAGGGCAAGGGATTTTTCTTGAAGATTATTTCTTTGAAACCTTCTTTGCGGCCTTCTTGGCAACTACGGCCTTCTTTGCAGCAGGGGCTGGTTTCGCCTTCGCAGGAGAGACCGCCTTTTCGATGATCGCAGCCAGTGCGGGAACCGCAGATGCCGCAGGCTTGTCAGCCTTTGGCTTTGCCTGGGCATTCATCATGTTGATGAGGATATCGAGCTTTGATGCGACCACCTGGATCTGTCGGACGACGGCGTCCATGTTCTGGCCGTTGGGAGCAAATTTAGGAGCGCGGTCCTGGAATCCTCCACGGTCGCCTCCTCGATCGTTGCGATCGCCTCGCTCGAAGCCTTCGTCTCCCTTCATCTTCGAGAAGCAGTCGTTGCAGAAAACCTCCTTGCCACCTGATGGACGGAACGGAACCTGGCACGGCTTGCCGCAGTTGCTGCAGGTCGCGTCGAACATCTGTCGGTCCTCCTTGTTGAACGGCTTGCTGCCTGACTTTTCCCAAGGCTTCTTGAACGACGGTCGTGCGCCAAACGACGGCTTGCTGCCGAATGAGTTTCGGTCGCCGAATCCGCCTCCCTGGCTTCCGCCCTTGTATCCTCCCTTTTTAAAGTCCTTCATATATAGATAGTGTGTCTGATCGTTAGCGATAAGATATGGATTTATACTACACTATTTTTTGAATAAAGTCAAGTACTTCCCTGCAACAAAAATAGGCACCCCTTGTAAGGGTGCCTATGAAATAAACTGAAGTACGTTATGCGGTTGTTTGCGCTGGTGCCGGAGTTTCTTCCTGAATATGGCCGATGAAGACCATTGCAATAATAGCAACTACCGTTACGCCAATGCCATACGAGTAGGTCGCCTGTGACAATCCAACATGGTCAGTAAGCCAACCGATGAGCATGCTCCCCAAGGCTAGGCCAATGGAAAGACCCCAGTAGAAAATGCTTACCGCCCTTCCGCGCATCTTTGAAGTGGCTTTTGCCTGGATAATCGCCGACCCAACCGAAACGACAATGGTAAACCCAAAGCCGTTGACGAAAAGAAGCCCAAGAGCGAGACAAAGGTTTTGTGGCAACCCCCAACCGAGCGAGGAAAGAATTGAAATCCCTGTGGCGCTTGAAAGGAACCCGAGGCCTGGAAGCGAAAGCGATGTTAACACCAAACCGGTCCTGATAAGTCTCTTGTGGGAAATGTTTTGGGGACCGTATGTGATGAGAAGCCCTGCACACGCAGCGCCTACTCCGGTTGCAGCCAGAAGATAGCTGAAGAGCTTCACCCCCTCCCTTCCTGTCTTGTGATACAGAACGTCCGCCATTTTCGGCAAGATACTGGGATACGACCGAACGAGAAAACCGGTGAAGAACGAAAGCGCGATCAGAAATAAAATGTCCTTATGGGATGCTACCCACTTAAGACCGTTCAAAATCATTTCTAACGGCCCTTCTTTTTTCTCCTCGGACTTAAGCTCCGACTCCGTCTTAACATGAACCACTGGCTCAACAACCCCTAATGCGATGATGGCCGGGATGAACGTGATCCCATTGATAAGGAAGGTCGCCCCTGGGCTGACAAACATCAAGAGAAAGCCCGCGAACATCGGACCAACCGCCTGCGAAGCCGTCATCATGCTGGAATTAAGACCCACCCCGGAACGAAGATGTTTCGGGTTCTTGATGAGGTCCGTCATAAACGATGCACGTCCGGGAGCATCGAAAACCGTCACGAGCCCGTTGCACCCCGAAAGAATTGCAATTCCCAGAAAACTTATTTCCCCGTAGAATGTAAGGACAGCAAGAAGGAACGCCAGCAGCATTGCTACGACCTGGGTAACATAGAGAACGTTTCTCTTCCCGAAAAATTCAAGAGCGAGCCCTCCCAGAGGAGCGGCTATCGCCATGGGCAAGATGTTAAGCGCACTAATGATAGTTGTCTTGGTGCCAGAATGAGTGAGGTCGTATACCAACCAGCTCAACGCCGTACCCTGAAGAAAAGTTCCGCACGCCGATATCAGCTGCGCGGAGAAAAAAATCCGATAGTCTTTTTCCGACAATGCCGTGCCTCTTCGCGAGACTGGCCGTTCTATGGTTTGCATCATTTATTTAATATTTTTAAAGTGAAAAATTGGTTTCAGGTTTGAACGTACAGTATCATCTTTTGGTAAAAAGTCAATATTTCCCTTATCAAAAAGAGGCTGTCGTGACAGCCTCTTTCTTACGTCTCTTTAATTGTTCGCTGCCCCTCTCGAAACGCTTCGCAGATTTTTGCAAATCCAGCCATGAGCACCAGTTCCTGATTCCAGTAATCAAGGTTGTGGCAAAACGTGTCATGCCCCCTGGTCGTAATCGATTCCAGGTCTTCCTGGTTTTCGCGAAGGATGCCAAACTGACAAGTATACATTCCCGCCGGAGGAGCAAGCAGAAACGAATGCTCCATTAATCCGTTCATGGATTCTTCTTCCGGCTCGAAGTCAAACAGTACCTTGAACAAACCGTTCATCGCCTGGTTAACCTTTTCGTTAACCGTTTTTCGCAAGGAATCATCCTGATGGTATAGCCAGAGACTGAATGCCACCGAAAGCTCGGCACTCATAGCCGCACCATAAGGACCGCTGGTAAGTGAGGGTCTGATGAACATTTCCTGTTCCTCGTCACCCTCTGCGGGACACTCGCTATCTATCGCATACTGAAGCATCGAAAACAATTCCGTGAGTGTGGCCGTGAGTGCCAACCCGTTTTCTTTTGTTACCGCTGCCTTTAAGGCAACCAGTCCGTTTTCTTTGGGAACAATGCGCAAACAGTCCTCGTAGCCAAAATATCCGTCCGAACCGAAGTTCCAGGGTTTCTTGAACCCGCGCTCGCGCCGTCTTTCTGTCACAACGTTGTCCCGGAAGCCGTCATAGGTAATGAATGAATCAACGATATGTCTTTCAAGTGTGATTTCAAACGAATTATCCCTCGCATGAAAAGACAACTCGTATTTTCGCTTGACCGGGTCATTCTGAATGAAAGGTGTCTTCATGTCTGTTTTGTTTTGAGGTGATGAAATAGAAAAGGCTCTAGGCTGAGATTACATTAATATCAGGGTTTGTCAAATGATCCTTTTTGATAAAGGTTGCTATACTTGCCACATATGAATCACATCCCTACCCCACAGGAACTCATCGACCTCATCGCATCAGTAACCCCCCTTACGCCGGAACAGTACCCCGCACTTGGCCAACTCACCGGAGAACCACGCGAGAATTTCATTATCGGGCACAGCGTACGACATCTGTCTGCGTTCACCGGAGCGATGCAGAAGGCTATTGAAAACGCAGAACATGGCGAACCACTCGACAAGAAAACCATTGCTCGAAAAATTACTGCCTGTAGCTTCGCAATCTATAAGCTCTGCGAAGTGATGAAAATCAGCGGGGATGAGTGGGCAAGAGAAATTGAGAGCATGGCAAACGAATTGAAATAATGCTCAAGTAAAAAATCCCCTCGTGGGATTTTTTACTTCGGATCAGCTCCCTCCTTAAGGATCATCTTCGCGTCGTCCTTCACATGACGCGACATGAAGTGTTCGCGATATCGGATCATGACCGGAATGCTGGCCGCAACGGGAAGCGCAAGGAACGCACCGACGATGCCGAAGACCCCGGCACCGATCACGACCGACAGGAAGACCAATGCCGCCGACAGGTTAAGTGCCTTGTTGTAAATTGCAGGACCGATGATCACATCCTCAACTTCCTTGTAGGCAATGTACAAGACAAGGACCAGGACTCCCGTAAGCGGCGAGATCGCGAATCCCAGTACCAAGGCCGGAACGGCTCCGAGGATCGGGCCGATGACGGGAAGCAGGTCCATGATGCCGGTAAAGATGGCAAGCGGAAGTGCGAACGGGATGTGCAGCAACAGCAGTCCCCCGTAGATGATCGCGATACAGATCAGCGAGATCAGCAGGTTGCCACGGATGTACTGGCCGGTGACCTTGGCGACTTCCTCGAGGACACTCTTCAGATTCTGCCGTTCCTTCCTGGGGAACAGCTCGACGAACAGTGCGAACAGACGGTTGGCGTCGAACATGAAGTAGAACGTGAGGAAGATCGTGGTAAGCACTGACAGCACCGCAAGCAGCACTTCCTTGCTTGAAGCGAGGAACGTTCCCATGTTTTCCTTCAGGTACGCGATGATGGTCGTGCTTTGGACGATGTCCGGATTGATATGCAGTTTTGTGAAAAGAGGCGCGAGTACCGTAAGCACCTGGGGGAACTGATTGGTGAACGTTAACGCCGTCACGGCGACAAGCAGCACCAAGGGAATCAGGAGCAGGATGATCACCATCAGGATCGAGAGGATCATCGGAATCCGAAGCTTGGTGTTCAGGTATTTCGCGATCGGGTATGACGCAGCCGAGATGACGAGTGAAATCAAAATGACCACGAAAACCCCGAGGGACTTCCAGATCAGGAACACCAGCAGCCCCGCCACAATGATGCGTCCGATCGCCTGCCAGCTGAATGGGTGTTTCGAGAGATCTTTCATGGGAAAAGTATAGCACTGTTTTGCAATAAAAAATGCCCCTGGTTGTAAAACCTGGGGCATTTGAGTCCGATGACAGACGATCACTCCGTGGAATGCGTTTGAAAATAAGTTGATATTTTCTTGGCAGTAAGGGTGCGGGTCTTTATCAGAGGAATAAAGTAGGCATCGCTTTCAGAAGTTCTCTTGTGTCTTTGGAACCCTTGGACTTTCGCCGGGATAGTAACAGGAGCAGTGACACCGACTGTATCGTTCCCAACGGGAGCCATCTTGTTTGCATAGATTCCCTGGTCCAGCAATTCGGTATTACAACCAGAATATGCGTAGAGGGTTCCTGCCCAATAACCAGTTTGGTCATAGGCGTAGAACGAGATGGTGCTGCCGACCGCGTAACCATCAGTTGTCCAACCGTTGGGATCTCCGCAGGAAGGTCCATTGGGGCCGTCAGCTGCGATCTGCGAGTTGGAGATCCACATGTTAGCACTCAGGACAGAGCTGTCCGAATTGTTGATGCTTACATGAATGGCTCCGTCGTAGGTGCTATTCGAATACAGCATGACACTTGCGGTTGTGGTTCCATTTGAACCACTTGATCCTGTACATCCGCTGGGGCCAGTTGGGAAATGAGGGTTACAAACCTCTGTCTTGCCGCAACCACCGAGGGTTACTCCTAATGCTACTAAAAGCGAGAACATTATTAAGTTTTTCATTGTACTGTTTTTAAAGTGGTTTAGAATTGATTATTTATTATTGTGTGTTAAGTATAGCATATATAAGTATATATGTCAATACCCTTTGTACCCCCCCTATCCTAAGGGTTTTTCAGGAAAATGCGCCGTTCGTGATATGATACTCACCATGAAAAGAACCTTGGCCAAAGCAAAGATCACCCTCCGCGACATCATTCTGGGAGGCCAGGACGGGCTGGTAAACGTACTGGGCATCTCGCTTGGGTTGTTTACGGCGCACACCTCGACACGCGTCATCCTGATTGCTGCCATTGCGGCAGGATTTTCGGAGGCAATTTCAATGGGAGCCGTCGCGTTCACCTCGGCGCGTGCGGACAAGGAAATCGTCCAGAAGAAAACCTCCGTTCTGGTGTTTGATTCGATTGTCGTAGCCGTCTCGGCACTGTTGGGATCGCTCATTCCCATCATCCCGTTTTTGATTCTTCCCGAAGGATACGCCGTCATCGGTGCCATCGTCCTGGGCGGACTCGTGCTGTTCGCCCTGGGATTCCTCGGTTCCGACGGACGCACTACGAAAAAAACCCGCGGCGGGTTCGAGATCCTCCTCATTGGATTGCTCAGCGCGTTCGCCGGATTTGGAATCGGGTTGCTGCTGAAGGTGTAAGTGCACTTCTTTCTAAGAAACAAAACCGGCAATGTCTGGAGTAAAGATTTCGGGATCTGTTTTTAAAAGTTCCTTGAGTTCTCCTGGATTGAACCATTTGGTTTCAGCGACTTCTGTTACATCCTTAACGATGGTTGGCATCACGTCACGTAGCTGGTATTCAAAATACGTGCACCATACATTTCGGCCGCTATTCCGCTCCAGAGTTTTTTTGACACGCTTCAAACATGCGGGATCAAGATCAATTCCGATTTCTTCCTTGGCTTCTTTTATTATATTTGATTCGTAGGTTTCACCTTCGTCATTCGTACCTGCGGCAGCACATGCCCACAGGCCAGCATGAAAACGCATTTCAGGGTTCCTCTTTTGAAGCAGACTATTGCCTTCCCTATCGGTTATCCAGACCCGAGAGACTCGGTAGATTTCATTTGGGAAATCAATATCTTTGTACAACTTCATCCCAATGATTTTATCGTTTTCATTTACCATTATGACTCGTGGCTTCATGTGACAAGTATACACGAAGATCATTCTTTGTAATGTTGAGTTTTTCCTGATAATCCTTATACTTCCTTGCATATGAATTATCCCGTCGAGGAACTCCTTGCCATAAAACCCGACTTGCCAATGGAAGACCAAGCCCTGATCAGGCTCGCTTTTGACTATGGCAGCAAGGCGCACGTGGAGCAGAAGCGCAACAGCGGCGAACCGTACTTTTCCCACGTGTTCGAGACCGCGAAGATCCTCGCGCAGATGAACGCCGATGCCGTAACTATTTCGGCGGGACTGCTTCATGACGTTTTGGAGGATACCGAAACAACCGACGAGGAACTCCGCGGCGTCTTCGGCAACGAGATCGTGACGTTAGTAGAAGGCGTAACGAAGCTCGGACACCTGAAGTATAAGGGTGTCGCGCGCCATGCGGAATCGCTTCGCAAGTTCTTCATCGCGAGTGCGCACGACATCCGCGTGGTCGCAATCAAACTCGCCGATCGTCTGCACAACGTATCGACGCTCGAACACGTGCCTGCCGAGAAGCAGCGACGCATCGCCCTCGAGACGCTCGAGATCTACGCGCGACTTGCGGACCGATTGGGTATGGGAAAGATCAAGGCGCAGCTTGAAGATGGTGCCTTCCCTTTTGCCTATCCGGAAGAACACAAAAAAACCAAACAGGTCCTTGATGCCTTCACCACCTCGGGCGAGGAACACCTCACCAAGGTTGCGGAAACCCTTGGCGAGGAACTGCGGATACTTGATGCGAACATCACCAGCCTGAACTATCGCACAAAGCATGCGTACAGCTTATGGAACAAGTTGAAAGTGTTTGACTACGACCAGACGAAGATTTTCGACATCTATGCGCTTCGCGTGCTCGTTCCTACGATCGGCGACTGCTATCAGGCGCTGGGAATCATCCATGGTCTGTACAAGCCCGTTCCCGGGAAGTTCAAGGACTACATCGCCGTTCCCAAACCAAACGGCTACCAGTCGCTGCACACCGCGATCTTCGACGGGCAAGGAAGCGTTATGGAAGTGCAAATCCGAACCGAGGAAATGCACAAGGAGGCCGAATACGGAATCTATTCCCACGTCGGATACAAGGAAGGCGGACGTACCGCAAGCGGCAGCAACAATCCCAATCCGAACAAAAAGATTTCCTGGACCCAGGAACTGCTGGAAGCACAGCGACATATCGAGAATCCAGAGGACTTCCTGAAGCACCTGAAGCTCGACTTTTTCAAGGAGAAGGTCTTCGTCTACACACCGAAAGGCGACGTCATCGAACTCCCGAAGGGAGCCAGCGTCATCGACTTCGCTTACGCGATCCATTCGGACATCGGCAATCACATCTTCGGAGCGAAGATCAACGGCAAGATGATCCCCCTTGAGACCCAAGTCTCCCAAGGCGACATCGTCGAGATCCTCCGCACTGACAAGAGCAAGCCCAGCCGCAAGTGGCTGGACCTGTGCAAGACGACGCTCGCGAAGCAGCACATCAGAAAGTACCTCAACGAGCATGGGCAGTAGCACCCCTTACCAAACGGGGGTGTTTTTGCTATGATCACTCCATATGACCAACAAACTCAAGTCGCGCATCGAAAACCTGCTGGAAGGGACTGGCATAACGATCAACGGAAAAAACCCCTGGGATATCACGGTCCACGACGAGCGCTTTTATGCGCGCGTGATTGCGGAAGGATCACTCGGTCTCGGCGAGTCGTACATGGACGGTTGGTGGGACTGTCCGGCACTTGATCAGATGTTCGCGCGACTGTTGCGCGACGACATCCGGGCCAACATCAAGCCAAGCCTTTCCGCAATTGCCGACGCCATCAAGGCGCATACGGTAAACCTGCAAAAAGGTGCGCGTGCCTACAAGATCGGCCAAGCGCATTACGACCTGGGCAACGACCTGTATACGGCAATGCTCGACAAGCGATTGGTGTACACGTGCGGATACTGGAAGGATGCAAAGAACCTTGACGACGCGCAGGAAGCGAAACTTGACCTGGTCTGCAAAAAGATCGGCCTCAAGCAGGGACAGAAGGTCCTCGACATTGGATGCGGTTGGGGCAGCTTTGCCAAATTCGCCGCGGAAAAGTACGGCGCGACCGTCGTCGGCGTCACCGTTTCCAAGGAACAGGTGGACCTTGCGCGTGAAATGTGCAAGGGACTTCCCGTCGAGATCCGCCTTCAGGATTATCGCGATGTGAACGAACCGTTCGACCACATCATCTCGCTCGGCATGTTCGAACACGTAGGCTACAAGAACTACCGCACGTATTTCGAGGTGGCTAACCGATGCCTCAAGAACGACGGCGTCTTCCTCCTTCACACGATCGGCGGATCGGTACCCACCATCACCGTCGACCGCTGGATCAGCAAGTACATCTTCCCGAATTCCATGATCCCGTCGGCAAGCCAGATCACGAAAGCATACGAGGGGCTCTTTGTCCTCGAGGACTGGCACAACTTCGGACCGTACTACGACAACACCCTCATGGCATGGCAGCATAATTTCGAGCATAACTGGAACAGCCTCAAAGACACGTATGGCGAGCGCTTCCACCGCATGTGGAACTATTACCTTTTGTGCTGCGCCGGATCGTTCCGCGCCCGCGACAACCAGCTGTGGCAAATCGCGCTGACGAAGAAGGGACTGATTGGAGGATATGCTTCCATCCGATAAACAATGTTATGCAAAAAAGAGACTGACAGGGTCAGCCTCTTTTATTTAAAGTAATCCGGAAATGCTAGGCAGCAACAGGAACTCCGACGCGAGCCAAAACCTCGTCAGCCACCATGTCCTGGATTCCCCGCTCGAGTTCGGTCGTAAAACCGACGCATGAGCAGTTGAATTCGCCCAGAACGTACGTGTCCTTGCCATCGGTAGTCTGAGGCCCGAGGATAAAGTCCGCGGTCCAGATGAGTGGCGTAACCGATACTCCGAGCTTCTCCTTTACTACCGGAAGTACAGCGTAAAACGCCTTCATGAGGTCAGGCCATTCTGCGGGAGTCTGAGGGGTGTACTTCGCACCCGATTGGAGAGTAGCGGACTTTTCACCGTCTGCAGGTTTCTTATGCAGGATGAATACCGGTTTCTCGCCTACCAGATAGATGCGAATCTCGCCCTCCCCGATGCGTGGCATGAACGGCATGTCCACGAGTTGTCCGTTTTCTCCTACAAGGTACTCGTTGCATTTGTCGAGGAAATCGCCCAGCTTGTGATGCTCGACATGATTGTCGGACATCTCGGTGCAGTTGACCGGCGTGTTGAAGTCGATCGGCGCACTACCATGTGGAGCGCCTACTTCGACATACCAGATGCCACTTCCCTGCGAACCGCGGTTTTGCTTGAGGACGCGAGGACCCGTAGCCAAAGACATAGGGAACTTAGCTTTCAGCTCGTCGAGATTGTAATACGCATAGGTATTCGCAGGCACGATGGCCGTTCCTGCCAGTTTCGATACGGCATCCTTGGCCCCAAAGCTCAGCATCACTTTTGGTTCTGCAAAGACTTTGACGCCAGCATCTACCAGACGCTGCAGGAATGCAAAGTAATTTCCTTCGCCTCCTGGAATGTTGCCGGGGTTAACGCGACCAATGATTGCATTCACGTCTTTGAGAGCAGAGAAAAGTTCCTCCGCTTTCTCGTTTGAATAAAAAACCACTGATGCATCCACATTCCTCTCCTTGAGACTGTTGATGATAGGCATCGTGTCTTTGCGATATCCTTCTGCGTCGCGCAGTTTTTCGTCGCCAGTTCTGACTTCAAGAATAACTACTTTTAGTTTCATGATTTTGTTTGTTTTTAATTTAATTAAAGAATAATAAAAGCCTCCGTTATATTACGCATATTTTACTCAATGTCAAATCACAAGAGCGACGCTATTCTAACAGATAACGTCTGTTTCTCAAAAGACATCATCCCGCCGTCAGCACAGATCTTTGCTATACTGACCCCATGAAAGAAAACCAGCGAAGAGAGTTTTGGAGGAAGTTCCGCGATGTCACGGTCATCGTCGTGCGCAATGTGTTCATGCTGGTCCACATCGTCATCATCGCGGTAGTCGGACTTCTGGTCGCATTCGGTGACACCCGGGAAGGAATCGTCCTTGGGGCCATTTTGACCGTGAACATCTTCCTCGGGCTGAGCCAGGAACTCAACGCGTGGAGAATCCTCGAGAAGCTGACCTTCTTAAGTGCGCTCCACTCGGTTCGCATCACGTCTGACGGCACCGACGAACAGGTTGTCGTCGAGGAGATAAAGAAGGGTGACCTGCTTCGACTGCGCTTGGGCGACCAGGTTCCATCCGACGGCACCGTCGACTCGACCAAGAGCTTGGAGGTGAACGAGGCCATGATCACGGGCGAATCGGCGTCCATTCCCAAGCGCGTCGGCGAGATTCTTCTGGGCGGCAGCATCGTGACATCAGGCGAAGCCGTCATGAAGGTGGACGTGTCCTACGCGGACAGCCGAATCGTCCGCATGACAAAAAGCGTCAAGACGTATTCACGAAACATGAGCCCGATCCAGAAGGCCATCGACGTCTTCGTGCGCTATTCGGGAATCACTCTGCTTGCCTCTGTCATATTCATGATCGTACGGGAAAACTTCATCCCGGAGACCACGCTTGCGATCGTAAAGAACGCCGGTGCGCTGACCAGTATTCTTCTGCCCCAGGGACTCCTGACCGTGGTATCGCTTCTCTTCGCCTACGGCACAGGGCGGCTTTATCGAAAGAACGTACTGTTGCAGGAAGTGAACGCGACGGAAAAGCTGGGACTCATCAGAAACCTCTGTATGGACAAGACGGGGACTCTCACGGAATCGTCGCCTTCGGTCGAAGCGATCCAGGTGCCTCCTTCGTCACGCCTCTCCGCCGACGATGCGAAGGGACTTACCGTTGCTTATATTTCCGGATCAGGAGATTCCTCACAGACCATTCGTTCGGTCTCGGCATTTCTTAAGGAGGCGACGTCTGCCGGAACGATCCTTGCGTCCGTTGCCTTTTCCTCGGATCGGCAATTCGGCGCAGTGCAAGTCTCCTACCAAGGGAAAAAATCAGTCATTGTTGCCGGGGCACCCGACATCCTCCTTCCTCATCTTTCATCAAATGCCGAACGCGCATGGCTACAGGTGCTTCTTGACGAGAACACCCCGAAGGGCAAGCGCGTCTTCTGCATCGCTGAAACGGAAGCGGCTGCCATGCCTCAGTCACTGGACGGCATAGAACTTTCCTTGGTCGCTGTCTTCATCCTTTCCAACAAGCTTCGTCCCGGCATCAAGTCAACGATCAAGTTCTTCCAGGATCGTGGCATTGCGATCAGAATCATCTCGGGTGACAATCCAGAAACAGTAAAGGCGATCGCGAATGCCGCAGGCGTCCTTCACACCGACGCAGTGATCACGGGTTCGGAACTTGAAACATGGACGGCCGATGATTTCGAAACGAAGGCCAAGGACTTTACCATCTTCTCGCGCATCAAGCCCGAACAGAAGGAAAGCATTGTGGAAGGACTGAAGCACCATGGGTTCACCGCCATGGTCGGCGACGGGGCCAACGACGCGCTTGCCATCAAGAAGGCAGACCTCGGTATCGCGATGTTCGACGGAGCACCGGCAACGCGACGTATCGCATCGGTCGTACTCCTCAAGAACAGCTTCACGGACTTTCCCGACGGCGTAACGCTTGCCGACCGCGTCATCGAAAGCGTCGAGGTCTTCTCGAGCCTGTTCTTCAACCAGACGTTCGCGGGATTCCTGCTCTTTCTGGTGACGATTGCGACGGGATATGAATACCCCTTTACGCCGCTGTCCGTCGCGTTCATCAGTTACTTCATCATCGTCTTTCCGGGTTCGCTCATCTTCTTCTGGATTCTCAGGTCCACACAAGCAACCCTTCCGGCCAGCACCAAGCCGTTCTTGAGGCGCACGCTCCTGTATCCGCTCCTCGCATCACTCGCGGAAGTGGCTACGGTCGTCGTGCTTTGGATCCTCGGGATGCACTACGTAAAGGATACGGCACCTGCCATGATCGCACTGGTCGGGCTCATCGGCGTAAGCTTCACCTTCTTCCTCTTTGCGCCGATGGTGTACGGCGGAAAGACGACCCTTGTCCAATTTTTCCAGATGATGCTCCTCGGTGCGATCGAGATCGGCATTCTCATCATCCTGTTCCACGTACCGGCCGTCATCGGGTTCTTTGACGTTACCGCGATCTCCCTCAGAACGACCATGGAAACGATCCCCTTCATCCTCGCCTGCGCCACCGTGCAGTACGGTCTCGCCAGGATATTAAGGAAGAAGATCAAGGCGTAGGAAGACAAATTGCCTATCAGAGCAAGAAATCATATACTACAGCCCATGGTTATCACATACGTACAAGCTGTCGTTTTGGGAGGCATTCAGGGCATCGCCGAATTATTTCCAGTCTCAAGCCTCGGTCACAGCATCCTCATCCCCGAACTGTTTCGCTGGGGCATCAACCAGAACAGCGACTATTTTCTCAGCTTCCTGGTGGCAACCCACCTTGCCACGGCACTGGTACTGCTGTGGTTCTTCCGCAGCGATTGGGCAAAGATCATCAAAGGACTGTTTCGATCGCTCAAGGAAAGGGCCGTAGAATCCACGGACACATACGCAAGACTGGGATGGCTGCTGGTCGCGGGAACGGTACCCGCGGGAATTCTCGGGCTTCTTTTTCAGGACACCGTAAAGTCACTGCTGTCTTCGCCGCGCATGGTTGCCCTGTTCCTGATCGTGAACGGATTTCTTTTGTATGGGGCAGAACTGCTGATGAGAAAATCCCCCGTTTCAAAACACGCCCACGACGACACGCAGATAGCCAAGCTGTCCTGGAGGCAATCGGTAACGATAGGGTGCGCTCAGTGTCTTGCACTTGTCCCCGGATTCTCGCGGACGGGAGCATCGCTTGGCGGAGGCCTCCTGGTCGGACTCGATCGCGAGGATGCGGCGCGGTTTTCGTTCCTGCTTGCGACCCCCCTCATTCTTGCAGCTGCCGTATTGCAGCTGCCGAACCTTTTGGGAACCCCGCTTTCTTCCCTGTGGCCCATCGTGGCTGGATTCCTTGCTTCGGGTATCGCAGCATACTTTTCGATCAAATTCCTCAGCAATTATTTCAAAACAAAAACACTCCTTCCGTTCGCCGCCTATTGCGTCGTGTTCGGAGGAGTGCTTCTGACCCTATTTATGATGAGATGATTTCTTGGTTCCCGTCGCAAACCATGCGTAGGCAAACAATGCCAATGCGAGGATGAACGATCCCAATCCGTGCTTGAAGTGGATCACCGATGACCCGACAATGTGACCGGGAAGGAAATGCGGCAATGCGCCCGCAGGAGTGAACCAGTATACGAAGGCAAGGACAATGAATACCAGTCCAAGGATAACGGCAAGTGCGGCAAGTGGTTTTTTAGTCATATGCAATTATAGTACCACAAAAGGTGTTCTTTCGTACTGCTGATTCTATGCTGTCTTTTTCCGAGAAAAAACCTCGATCAGGAAAAGTACTGGCACGCCTACCGCAAGTGGCCACAGCAGTCCGATTCCATTCATGAATCCAAAAGCGATTCCTGCAATAAAGACCAACGAACTTGCAAGCATACTGAAAAACGCGGCCCTTTCACTCAGTTCTATTTTATAGAGAACAGCCAAAACAACCGGAAGCGGGACCAAGCATGTTGCCAGCGAGTAATTTACGACACTGATAATGTTAAGGTTACTCGCGGTAATGGCTACTCCAGAAACGATGACGATTACCATAATGATGCGCTGCCAGAAGACGACCCGTTCGTGCTTGATAAGTCCGAAGCTGAACAAAATATCATTGCTGATCGCCATCGACGCACCGAACAACGTTGTAGCAATGGTTGACATGATGATTGCAAAAAACGAGACGATGGCAATCGGAAGAAACCAATGAGGAACGATGTGCTGGAAAATGGCTGCAGGGACGCCGTTTGAATTTGCAGCCCATCCACAGCGTTTCACAATCATTCCAAACATTGCAAAGATGGTATATACGATTGACATCAGGATTGCACACCAAACCATCGCGTTTCGGGCGTCTTTTTCACTTCGTGCGCTATAGATGCGCTGCCAAACATCCGGAGCGGCAACCGTTGATGCGGCACTTAGAATAAATAACGAAATGTAACCACCGACGCCCAGTGATCCTACGGTATGCAAGGGAGCAACCCAGACATGCACCGAGGGAATAAACCTTCCCAAGAGAATGACAGCGAGTGCACCAAATAGACCAAACTGAAGAATATCCGTATACACCTGGGAACGAAAACCACCCAGGACAAGATAAATAAGTACGACGCCTCCCATGATAATGGAAGCTTCCAGGGTAGAAATACCAAGAAGAGACTGAATTACAACAGGCCCGACGATGAATTGTACAAGCATCCAAAAGGCAAAATACAAATGCACCGCGATTCCGGAAATAAGCCCAGCACGCTTCGAAAACTTTTGGCGAATGATATCGGTCATCATATACATGTTTCCATTCGCAGCAATGGTTCTGATCCGTGGAGCCAGATAAGCAACCAAAAGAAACGTGATCGAGGCACCCAGCGCATAGGCAGTCACCCCCCAACCGTTGTCATACCCCATTCCGCCGACATACCCGAAAGCCGTTGCGTCAACCCAACTCATAACAACCCCGATCGCAACAAGAACCCCAATCACTGAACGATTAGCAATCAAGAAGTGACCTATTTTTGTATCCTTTGAAACGTTGCGTGAACGATATCCAATCCAAACAAGCCACGTAAAGAAAATCGCAAGAAGTATATAGACTGTTACCATAGACTTCTTATAACAAACATTTGACACCATGTCGTATTTCTTGCCTTAAAAATATGCTTATTAAAGTATTGCTTTAATTCTGATATGCTCAGCTGTATGCTTCTGGGAACCAGAAAAACATTCTATGATCACATTATTGAAGCCCTCTTGGAAAAGACCATGAGCGTTTCCGAACTTCAAGCGTGCCTGACTACAAGAAATGTCTCGGCAAGCGTTCAGGGAATCTACGGAACCCTCCGCCAATTGATCAGTGAGGACATCGTAGT
>CAIXMG010000046.1 GCA_903920485.1 uncultured bacterium | reverse complement strand
CCAGTGCAGAGGAACGTGACAACGACTGCGACAGTCAGGAGGGTTTTTCGTTTCATATGAGGATAGTATGACATATGCTAGGATAAAAGCGTTATGGTCCCCATGGAATTTAAACTTTCAGAAATCGAATCAGCCGCGCGGTTTGTCATCGAGCAGGCACGAGCAAGAAGGTCGTCTGATCACGCGACCGTGATCATCTTTTCCGGTGACTTGGGAGCGGGGAAGACGACCCTGATCCAGGAGATCGGCCGACAGCTGGGCGTTGCCGAAAGCATGCAGAGCCCGACGTTCGTTATTTATAAGAGGTATACCGTACCCCCTCGCCTCCTCGCGGCCATCGGAGGCACTCCTACTCTCGCTGCGCTCGGACCGATTTCCCCTCTTGAGGGAAATCGCCCTTATGAAGGGGGAGACAACGTAAGCGAGGTAACGATACCTTGGAAATACTTGATTCACGGTGACATGTACCGCCTGGAGTCGCCCGGCGAGATTCTCAAACTGGGCTGGGATGATCTTTTGGTCGATCCGGGAAACTTGATCTGTGTCGAATGGCCGGAAAAGGTCGTGGAAGTCATTCCGAGTCATGCCTTAAGGGTGGTTTTGGAGCATGGTGAAAACGAGGGGAGAAAGCTTGACATTAACTAAGAGATAGGTTAGTATGTCCGTGTCCTCACAACTAAGTAAAAATCATTGGGTTTAAGGTTGAATAATGACAAGTGTATGAATACATATTCTCCATGCTGGTGACTTTGTAGCAAAAACTTGTTAGGTTCGGAAGCGTTTCGGTAACACGGAGCGCTTTTTTTGTATCTGCTATAATGACCGCATGTCCACAAAGAAAACCTCAAAAAAGACCCTGGTACTGCTGGACGCCCATGCGCTACTTCATCGCGCCTATCACGCGCTTCCGGAATTCACGAACTCGAAAGGTGTGCCTACTGGCGGATTATATGGCTACATCGCGATGATCCTGAAGATCATCAGCGGATTTCGGCCTGACTATATCGTCGCATGTTATGACTTGCCGCAGAAAACGTTCCGACACGAGGCCTACGGTGCCTACAAGGGAACACGAACGAAAAGCGACCCCGCATTGGTCGAGCAGATCAATGCCTCGCGGATCGTCTGCGAGAAACTTTGCATTCCCATCTACGACGTTCCGGGTTTCGAGGCTGATGACATGTTGGGTACGATTGTCGAACAGTGCATACACCCCCCAACCCCCTCTGAAAGAGGGGGAACCGAACTCGAAGATCTTGATATCATCATCGCTACTGGCGACATGGATTCGCTTCAGCTGGTGACTGGAAAGAAGATCCGCGTCTTCACTCTGAAAAAAGGCATGAACGACACCGTCGTCTATGATGAGGATGCCGTCATGGAACGGTACGGGTTCGGTCCCGAGCACCTTACCGACTTCAAGGGGCTTCGCGGGGACCCGTCTGACAACATCATCGGCGTTCCTGGCGTGGGGGAAAAAACGGCTACGGAACTTATTTTGAAATTCGGTTCACTTGAAAATATTTACAAGATCATCCACAGGAATCCCGAAGAACTGATCAAGCAGGGGATCAAGGAGCGCATGGTGAAGCTCCTTGAAGAGCACGAGGAAGGTGCGCTGTTCTCAAAATCGCTGGCGACCATTCGACGTGACGCGCCGATCACGTTTGTGCTTCCCGAAAAGACATGGAGGGAAACATGTTCACTTGAAAACGTTGAGCCGTTGCTTCGCGAATACGAGTTCAAGTCGTTGATTGCGAGGCTGAAGGAAACGCTCAGTACCCC
Organism: uncultured bacterium; assembly: GCA_903920485.1. GTDB lineage: Bacteria > Patescibacteriota > Minisyncoccia > Phycocordibacterales > UBA1006 > CAIXMG01. The sequence continues at coordinate 17,330 of CAIXMG010000046.1, read as the reverse complement.
TCAGTCAGACACCCCCCAGCCCCCTCTGAAAGAGGGGGGGCCGAACGAGCCGGGTGAGGTTTTGGAAGGTGAGGTGGCAATCGAAGTTCCCAAGGAAACCCGCGTCGCGATGTGGCTTCTTGATTCCGAGCGAACCGACGTCGATGCCGATGATGTGCTTTCCTATACCCGATCGAAGAACCTTGAAGAGGCACAAGTAAAGCTTCTTGAAGACATCAAAAGAGACAAGCTTGATTTTGTCTATGAAAAAATCGAGCTTCCCTTGATTCCGATCCTTGCCAAGATGCGCGAGCATGGGGTGATGATCGACGTTGCCTTCCTCAAGAAATTCTCCGAGGAGCTTCACGAAAAGCTGAAGGAATACGAGGCGAAGATTTATGCCCATGTCGGCCACGAGTTCAACATCAACTCGCCAAAGCAGCTGGGGGAAATCCTTTTCGGCGAGATGAACATCCAGGCCGGCATCAAGGGTTTCAAGGTAAAGAAGACCGCGAGCGGAACATATTCCACGCGCGAAAGTGATCTCGAGAAACTTGCCGATATGCATCCGATCATCCGCGACATTTTCGAATATCGCGAACTGCAGAAACTGCTCTCTACTTATATTGATAACATCCCACAGATGGTGGACGGCGAGAATCGTCTGCATCCGGAACTGCTGCAGATGGGAACGACGACCGGCCGTTTTGCGGCGCAGAATCCGAACATTCAGAATATCCCGATTCGCGGCGAGCAGGGCCGGAAGATACGAAAGGCCTTCATCGCACCGAAGGGGTGTTCCATCGTGGCTGCCGACTATTCGCAGATCGAACTGCGATCGGCGGCAATCCTGTCGGGCGATCCTGTCTTCATGGATACGTTCAAGGCGGGGCATGACGTCCATACGTCCGTTGCCGCGCAGGTCTTCCATGTTCCGTTGTCCGAAGTGACCAGCGACATGCGACGCAAGGCGAAGGTCATCAACTTCGGGATCCTGTTCGGCATGGGGGTCACGGCCCTTCAGAAGAATCTGGGAGCCGACCGCAAGGAGGCGCAGCATTTTTATGACGAGTATTTCAGGCAGATGTCCGGACTCTCTGACTATTTGGATGCGACGATCACGAACGCGCGAAAATTGGGTTATACCGAAACGCTGTTCGGTCGCCGACGACTGTTTCCGACATTGAAATCTTCCATTCCGTTCGTGAAGGCGATGGCCGAACGTGCCGCGAGTAACGCTCCGATTCAGGGGACGACGGCCGACATCATCAAGCTCGCGATGATCGCGGTTGCCGCCGAGATCACGAAACGTGGATGGGACGACAAGGTATTCATGGTCATGCAGATCCATGACGAGCTGGTATTCGAGGTCGAAGACAGCCTGGTTGCCGAAGCGGAAGCGATGGTTCGCGAGACGATGGAGTCGGTATTGGATCGCACGTCGGTCCCGGTTGCCAACAAGATTCCGATCACTGTATCCGTTTCGCATGGCAGAACATGGGATGACGCAAAGGACTAATTGTTGTACACTGGCCCCATGAACAAGACTCTCAAGGCGTTTCTGGGAATTGTATCGGCAACGCCGATCCTGTTTCTGATCTGGCTGATCATTTCGTTTTTCCTGTATATCGAGGTTCCGATCAGGATTGTTCCAGGTGTCGCATGGCAGGATGTATTGCTGGCGATCGGCATCATCTTCATCTTGACGGGAACCGCATTGGCATTTTGGGCACAGAAGATCAGTCGCGTGGTTACTGATCCGAAGTACAAGGCGACCTGTCCCGATCTGATGCAGGGTCCCTACAAATACAGTCGTCACCCGGGATCGTTTTCCATCATCCTGATGTCCGTAGGGTTTGCGATCGTCGTGAACTCGCTCATGATGCTGATCCTTTCGGCGGGTCTTGTGATTCTTCTCACGGCAGTATTCGTTCCGATCGAGGAGCACATCATCGGCGAACTGTGTCCCGAGGCGTACGAGGAGTATCGCAAGAAGGTGAGGATGTGGATCTAGTCCGTACCCCTCCGCCCTACGGGCACCTCCCCTATATAGGGGAGGACAACGTAAGTTAGTATGATAACCATCTATATTGGCAAACCAAATAAACTTCCCGAAACCGAACCGCTTGATGCGGAAGCCCTTGGCGTTACGCGAGTCGCCGAAATTTTGCAATCACTTGACCTGTTCGGCGAGCAGAAAACCTATCGCATCTACGGACTTGATAATGACGACCTGAAACAGGATTTCATAAAAGTACTTCCTGATATTGAGCACGCACCAAGTGACGTGATCGTCGTCGTCGAGAAGTTGCTTGCCGCCGATCGAAAGAAGGCCGAGAAGCATGCGACGATCCACGAGACGAAAGCCAGGGCCGAACCCAAGGAAGCCTTCAACGCATTCGCCCTTGCCAATGCCTTCGCAATGGGCGATCGCAAGAAGTCGTGGATCGTCTTCCAGGAACTGTTGGTCCACGACGACGAGATGGAAAAGATCCACGGCATGATCTGGTGGAAGTTGAAGGATATGATGGGGAAGCGAAGCCCGTTTTCAAAAGACCAGCTGAATGACATGGCGCGAACCCTGGTTTCCGTGTATCACGAATCGCGATTGGGTGGAATGGAAATGAGGGACGGCCTTGAGGAATTTTTTCTTACGCTTCCAATTGTCAAAAAATAATCCCTGTTTACACAGGGTTTTTTATTTATCTCACTTACGTGGTCCTCCCCTGCGAAGGGGAGGTGCCGAGGCCCTGCGAGGCGGTGGGGTACGGTGATTCAAAAAGAATTTTGAGAAAACAAATAACCCTCGGCAGATTAATGCAGAGAGTATGTCTTAAAATGGGGCCGAAGTATTTAGTTTTTTGTTGAGAGACAGATGAATGTTGTTTTGTATTTGGAATGTACTATATGAAAGAGCTTATTAGAGAATAAGTTCTGTCATAAGGTGATCCCAGAAGTGGGTGGCTTACAAAACTTATTCGTCTACCTGGGATCATTATACTCTTATAATTTAAAACAAGCAAAGCCCCGACAAGGGGCTTACTGGGGATAACTATTCAAACGTGATCAGAAGGATCTCGGACTTGGTGCCGACACGGACGGGCGGACCCCATCCTCCGATGCCGCTGGACGTGATGGTTTGCATGGTCCCGAATTTCTTCATGCCGTAATCGTAACCCTTGTAAACAGCCTTGGTGGCAAGGCTCATCGGGAACAGCTGGCCTTGGTGGGTATGTCCTGAAAGGTGCAGGGAAACGCCCTTGTGTTCGGCAATATCAAGGTTGTCGGGTACGTGCTTCATGAAGATGCTTGGTTTCGAGGTATCCAACGGCAGCTTCTTCATGATGGCTTCGTACCCAGCCCGTGTGGCAGTCGTCTTGTAGTCGGCGCCGGCGATCTGTAGCCCGTCGAGCGTGACGACCTCGTTCATGAGGATGTGAATGCCAAGGTTGTGGATCGCGTGCAGGTAGCGACTGGGACCGTTGATCTGCTCGTGATTACCGGTGATGTAGTATGTGCCACGGGGAGCCTTAATGTCCGCAAGCGGGGCAACGGCTGTTACGGGGTTAAGGGCGGCTCCGTCATACAAGTCTCCACCGATAAGGACGATTTCAGGTTTTAAGGAATTGATGTGTTCGGCGATCTTCCTTGAGAACCAAGCGCTGTAGACCTGGCCTAGGTGGATGTCTGAAAAGAAGACGGCCGTTTTGCCCTTCCAGGCGGTTGGCAGGTTCGGCAAGCGGACTGTGTGGTGGGTGGTGCGGATCGTTGCGGCGTTGTAGATTCCGTACATAATGGCAAGGAGGGTAGCCAGCATGAGTACGATGCCAATAACCATTGCGGTATGCGGAGAAAAAATAAGAAACGCGATGCCATACAGGAACGATGTCATCAGTAGATACATGAACATCGCAAGCCAGATTCCCAGGATCGGATACGCGATGCGCGTCGCCAGATTGTTGTACTTGCGTGATGAGATCATGATGCCGATGAAACCAAGGGTGAGGATTCCTGGTGCGATGGCAAAGACGACCTTAAGACTTGGGTCGGGGAAGATACTTGCCAAGGCAAAGTACAGGGCCACATGCGCAAGGGCAAGGATGGCAAGCGTGATCGTGATGACAAAGGGAGTTCTCTTCATGTGCGCCCGGTTGGAATCGAACCAACGACCCTCTGCTTAAAAGGCAGGTGCTCTACCGACTGAGCTACGAGCGCGTATTGTTTCTTTGACCCTCTCCTCGAAGAGGAGAGGGTGGACAGCGTAAGCTGGCCGGGTGAGGTCTTGCAATTCCTGAAACGAACAGTACTATACCTAACAATGGCTGAAAAATCAAGGGTAAAAAAAGAACTGGTGCAGTACGTTTTAGTACTGCACGATATCAGGAGCGTCTTCAACGTGGGCGCGTTGTTTCGCACGGCTGATGCCGTCGGGATTACCAAGATCATCCTGTCGGGTTACTCGCCAACGCCGATTGATCGATTTGGTCGTGCTCGTGCTGACTTCGCGAAGTGCTCGCTGGGGGCAGAAAAGACCGTTCCATGGGAATACGTGAAAACGCCGACAACTTACTTAAAGAAATTGAAGACGCAAGGATTTCACATCATTGGCGTTGAACAGGACAGGTCTTCTGTCGACTACAAAAAAATAAAAAAGACCGGCAAGGTGGTCTTTGTATTGGGAACCGAAACCACGGGAATTTCAAAAACTCTGCTGAAGCAATGCGACACGATCGTGGAAATTCCCATGAAGGGAAGCAAGGAATCCCTGAACGTTTCCGTGGCAGGTGGAATCGTATTGTATCGAATTCTTGATAAGTAATTATACGTTCAGTCGTTTGAGCGCTTCGCGGATTTTGCTTTGGGTATCAAGCGTATTTTCGATCGATCGGATGACCTCGCGCGAAGCATGCTCCGTATAGCCAAGTGCGACCAGCGCATCCAACACATCATGCATCGACTCGTCAGTATCGCTGATTGCAAGCTCCGGTAGTTTGTCACGAAGTTCAAGGAGGATTTTTTCCGCGGTCTTCTTACCGATGCCCGAAATCTTTGTAAGGTATGAGGTGTCGTTCATCGAAACGGCGCGTGCGATGGTGCCGATCGTCGCGACATTCATGATGCCAAGGGCCGAGCGGGGACCGATTCCTGAGACTCCTAAAAGAAGCTCGAACAGGTCCTGGTCGCCGGTCGTCTCGAACCCATAGAGATCTTCAGAATCTTCGCGTACGATGTGTGTCGTCCACAAGCTGATTTCGTGGGACATTCTGTGTTTCAAGAGCGTTTCGGCCGTAGCAAATACGCGATAGCCGATGCCGGCGGTTTCGATGACCAGGTATTTGTCGGTAGCGCTGACAATGGTTCCGGTAATGCGGGCGATCATGATTTCGACAGTATACCATAGCAAACTCCCCAGTCTGGCTCGATGGCTCGCCCCCTTAGCAAGGGGAGCGAGCCACACCTGGATTTCAGCGAAATCGTAGACGGAGAATCCCTCTCTTTTAGAGAGGGTGCCGAAGGCGGGTGTGTCTGGGAAAGTCCCTCCCCACGATAGTGGGGAGGGTGGATTGCCGCAGGCAAGACGGGAGAGGTGGTCTTGCGAAACCGGGTGAGGTGTGATATCCTGACCTTACTTATGCCAAACCTACAGAATGCAAAAAAGGCCCTCCGCGTATCGGACCGAAAGCGAGTCATGAATGACAAGCGACGACGGGCGATCAAGGAAACCGTCAAGGGAGTCCGCGCCCTCGTTGGTGCCGAAACCAAGATCATCGCAAGCGAACTTTCGAAGGCCTACCAGGCCATCGACAAGGCCGCGAAGCGGGGAGTGATCAAGAAGAACACCGCCAACCGACGCAAGTCCCGACTTGCCAAAGCCGTCAAACCAGCGAAGAAGTAGTCCCATTTAAAAAAGTTCTCCACTGGAGAACTTTTTGTTTGTGCGGTTTTTAATCAAATTTTTTCAGAACCCTGACTTTTCTTACGATTCCCAGGGAATGAGGGAGTTGTCGTTTCCAAAAAGGAAATCGGTAATGAACCTTAAGTCCCAGTTCAAACGTGCCGAACTTTTGGTTGTCCTTGAACAGCAGCGTTACGTAAAACCCGTCAAAGGTCGGCGTGTCGGCTGCAATCCATTCAAGTTCGAGGACGTGCGACCCTGTCGGCGGATCATACTGGTAGGATACGAAGCGGAGTGTTCTTCGGGGAACCGTACCGGGTGCGAGAGACATGAGACGAGCATGATAATAGGACGACTTGATCCTAAACACGACATTGCCAAGGTCTTTCTGAAGATTCAGAATAAACGACTCGTTCTCACGGCTTCCGATGAGGGCATGTTTTCCGATAATCTCGAAAAGGTCTTGGTCGGTAACAAAGGATCCCATGATGGGCGACCCATTGGCATAAGCGGTGGATACGAGCTGTAATAGTGTCATAAGAACTTCTTTTGCATAGATTATGCGGTCTTATGGAACCAAGTCAAGTTATATGCTAGGATTCCTTTATGAACAAGCATCTCCTCTTTTTCTCCGGAACCGAATGTCCCCATTGCGACATCATGCGGCCCTTGGTCGCGAAACTTGCCAAGGAAGAAGGAATTTCCCTTGAGGAGCACGATACTTGGAAAAGCCAGGCTGATTATCGCCTGTACGAGAACTACCAGAATGAGGTCATGAAGGCCGATCCCAACTGTGACGGACTGCCTTTTTTCTACAATACGAAGACAGGGTCGTATCTGTGTGGGGAAGTATCGTACCGGAAGCTAAAAGTCTGGGCCATGCTATAATAAGGTCATATGACCGAAAGTTCGGAAATCATACGACAAGTCGGCGCCATGTCCTATCTGGGTATTTTTGGACTGGCATTTCTTGCCAATGTTTTCGTGCCGTTTCCGGAAGAGATCGTGATTCTGGCGATCGGGTATGTTGCAGGAACGGGAACGATCAACTTTTGGATCACGCTTCCGATCGTGATCGTCGGGGCGTTTGCTTCCGATGTCCTCATGTTTACCCTTTCGAGGCATGACAACCGGTTCGTAAAGGGGTTTTACACCCGGTTCTTCTCGAAGGTTTTCCCCATCCATCACGATTTTCTGGTTGCTCACAGCGAGAAGGTGATCTTCTTTTCCCGGTTTCTGGTCCAGCTGCGCTTCCTGGGGCCTTTCATTGCCGGACAGGTTCGTGCCAAGTGGAAGACGTTCGTCGCGTATGACCTGCTAGCCCTTGTGATCTACGTGCCGTTTCTTATGTGGGTCGGTCATTATTTCCAGCACAGCCTCGACAGCATCTTTGATGGCATCAACACCGTGAAGAACATCGTGCTCATCGTTGCGGGGGTTCTGGTTCTGTGGACCGTTGGGAAGCTGGTCCGAAGTTACTTCATGAACAAGATCGCTGACGATGCCAAGAAAAAGGGTCCTTGATAAGGGGCTTTTTTTGTAGTAGGCTGTGCCCTGCGGAGCCCCGAGTCATTGAAGGGCGAAGTAAGGTCTCGTAGTTCAACGGATAGAATTCCAGTTTGCGGTACTGGCGATCCAGGTTCGATTCCCGGCGAGATCACCCAAAAAGAAAACCCCATCTTGGTGGGGTTTTCTCGTAATTATTTCTTCTTGCCATTAATGGCTGCTGATGTAGGTTCGTGTCTTTGGTCCTGCGACGCCGTCAGGGGTAAGACCCGCACTCTTCTGGAAGAGTTCCAGTTCCCGCATGGTCACCGATCCGAAGTAGGAGGTTTCCTTGCCGCTGGAAGTCACGGTGAAGCCATGGGCATTGAGGTACTTCTGGAGAAGCTTCACGTCAGGACTGGTCACTCCTTTCTTGAGAGTCTTCGCAAGGAGGGGGCCTGAGGTTGTCGTGGTTGTTGTCATGGGCACAACGGTTGTGCCCGTACCAGCTGTCGGTGCCGTGCTGCAGTTGCTTGCCAGGGTGTCGCCGTTCGGACAAAGTCCTGCAGTTGCCGTCGTTGCAACAGCAACTGGGGAAAGCGACGATCTGAGCGTGACGGTGCCCTGCGTTACCGCGCTTTGCGATCCATAAGCATCCTGGAACTTGACGTAGACCGTCTTCTGCCCGTCGCCGGGCGAAAGGGTCCAGTTTTCTGACAAGCTGTAGGGTTGCCATATCGCGCCCGAGAAGTCGGCTGAGTTCGAGATCATCATCTGGGTTGCCGATCCGGAATACAGTGCAAGATTTACAACGGGTGTCGTCGTCGTAAGGAGCCCGTTATTGACGACTACCGAGTTGTTCGGCGAGACGGACCCGCCACCCCCGCCGCCGCCTCCTCCGCCACCACCACCGCCTGACGGAGCGGGCGCTGCCGAAACGGCGAAGCTTGCCGATCTCGTCAACGAATTGGTGTACTGGGAATCCTGGGCTGCAATCGTTACTCCAACTTGCGCAGTATCAATGGTCACTGCATTCGTAAATGTTTTTGTTCCGTTATCAGACGGGCTGAACGTATAGATCGAAGGATTCAACTGGTAAGGCGTTGCGGCATTCGTCGTAATGAACACCGTTCCTGTATAAGAGGTCCCGATGTTGGTGTTCGCGTCATTTGCAGCATTGAGAACGTTTCCGTATTGATCCGTAGGCGTAATCGTTACATTGAAGGGTACGTTGGCTTGGGGGGTCGTCGTCGAGGGAACAACTGTAAATCCGTTGGCAACACCGTTGTAGTTAGAAGAAACGTCAACCGGGTCTGAGGTTCCCGAAAGTGTCCCGTCGGAAATCGTGATCGGTCCGAGCGTTTCGGCTTTTGTCAAAGTCATAGGCACAAACCCATTCGGCATGCTGTCGGCGATATCGTTCGAACTTGGAATTGTCGGGGTGGTACCGTTTGGCGAAATATGCGTTGACAAGGCGGCACCGCTCGAATCAGTCAGCGTGAACGTCTTGTCTTCAGAATTGTAATCCGTATCGGTAACGTTTCCATCCGCATCGGCTGGAGCGATGTGGAAATTCCCGGAGTCTCCTGCAGCAAGAGTGATCGTTCCATTCGAATCATTAGCACTATCGGTTATCTTGAATCGTGTCGCGACAACATCAGACCTGAATGAGTTGGCGGTGCCGTCGGTGATTCCGGTTTCTCCTTGACCTGAACCGTCGGTTGCGTTTGCACCAAGGATAAAAGATTCGCGGTCTTGTCCTGCGTGATAATTTACATTAGTAAATGTAGCAACACCGTTTACCGCTTGTTCTGTGAGCGTTCCCGAGAGCGACCCCTGGCCACCACCAAGGAAAATCGTTACATCACCGTTGTAATTGGTATCGGTCGCGCCGGTATAGTCCTCGACGGTTACGACTGGCTGAGTAGAAAACGCCTCGCCAGAAATACAATCTCCAGGATTTTCCTGATCGTTTTCGGCGGAACAGCCTGGTTCTGTCGTGAAGACAAGATGGTTGGGAGGTGGCGCTATTGTCACACCTGGGGCGGTTATGGCAGTGCCTCCGTTGAATGAAAGCGAGAAATCTCCCGTTGTCCCAAGTGTAGATGGGTTAGTCACGCCGTCGCTTTGATTATTAAAAGGATTGGTACCAACCACAGAAAAGGATATCGTTTCAGGCGAGTCCTCTGGCCCGTTTGATGCACGCCCGAGATTAATGGTCATAACATTTCCCGAAACCGAAACAGATTCAACGTCGATCATATAAGCAGATCCTGATGCTGATATTTCTGCAGACTGATTGGCACATCCGCCATTTGAAACAGGAAAACAAATTACTGACGGGTCTATTGATCCCTGCTGCAATGAATATCCACTAGGAAATGTAATTGCAATAGGTGAAAATCCGATGGGGGTTGTGCTTTGGAAGTTGAACGTATATCCGGCAGGACTTGCTCCATATCCAAGATCATTGGATGAATTTCCCGAAACCGTGAAATTTGATATTGGATTTTGCATGGGAGCAAGAGAGGCGATCACCACCCCTGGAACATCCGTCTGGGCGTTTTCTCCTATGGCATCGGTGTCGATGGTAAGGTCACCGGTCGTCCCCGTTTCAGATGGGTTCGTAATACTGGTACCACCATCGGAAATTTGAAAGCTAACTGTTCCTGTCGATAAATCAGTTGGATTACTTAAATCGATAATAATGGTATTTCCAGAAACACTGGTCCCCGAGATTCCAATATTTGTACCATTGAGTTTAATCGCATTTGGGGTATTGTCAGGGGCCAGAATATTTAGACTCGAGTTTGTGATGGTATACCCATCTGGAAACGTTACCTGGATTTTACTTGCCGTGTTGTTATCGTTGGTCGTAAAGGACACAGCATAAGTCACTCCGGTTGCGCTAGGTTCGCAATCCATTGGACCGCGACAAAAAACCGATCCGTCCGAAACAGTAAGTGCCTCCTGCGCATGTGCGATATTGTTTCCGGTGATGCCGAAGGTGGCGATCATTGCCAATGCGGCGATGGCAAGAAATCTCGTGTAAAAGCTCTTCATGATAATTATTTTCAAGATAAAGTAGGGTGAGGCACCCAGGGTTGATAACGCCTTTATTATACAGACTGATGCGTCAGAGGGCAATCATTTTCGAACGGTAAAAGCCCCGAAACGGGGCTTACAGTCCGACAGTCTCGGCGATCAGGTCGATCATCGAGGGTTTTGTCTCTTTCTCAGCAAGGAAATTGAGGAGGTAGTTTCTGACGTCGGTCGCGGGAATATCGGGGGACAGGGTTACGACGCGGATGGGAAGGATCTTCCCGCCGGTGACGATGACAAGGCGGTCTCGGTTGCGGTGGTCCTTGTAGACCCAGAAGGACTTGATCGAGGCATAGATGAAAAGGTCCGCGTTGATCTTGATCCCTCGTTCGGAAAGTTCGATATGCGCAGGGATGGGTTTGTCGTTGGCATAGAATCCGAGCATGATACCGCCGAGGATCAGGAGCACGGCCAGCAGGTAGTTTCCGCTGATGATGGCGATTACCGAAATGGTCACGACGACGATGCCCAGTCCCCAGTACCAGTCGACCGACTTTTCCAGGTGGTCGTATTCGGATCCGTCCCATTCGTACGCCTTTGTCTGTTCGTGGATCATACAGCCATTGTATCGTGTATCCTTTTTCAAGTAAACAAAAACCGCCTGTTGGCGGTCATGTCGTAAGGAAGATGAGGACGAACACCCCAATGATCACGATGACGGCTCCTGCGATAAGCCATTTGTTTTTCATAGTCTGCGGTTACTGATTCGAAGTTCCTGAAGCTGCGGGGGTAGGGGTTGGAGCGCCTCCCATCGGGCCGCTTCCGGCAGGTCGGATCGAGACCGTGGATGCCGAGATGCTGCCGTCCGCGTTCGGCGTTCCGTTCACGATGACGGTTGTTCCCGTGGTCAGGTCACCCTGGGTTCCGGCCGTGCTCTTGAGGATGCTGGTCGTTGGGCTGATCAGAATGGTCTTTGATCCGCCTCCTTGGGTCGCAATCGTGATGCTGGTTGCATCAAAGGAAAGGATCGTTCCGAATGCAGAGTTTCCTGCTCGGCTTCGCATGCCTCCTGCCATGCCTCCTCGCATCATTGCTGATCCTCCGTATTTAGAAGGAGAGGAGGATACGGCATGCTTGCCGACGGCATCCCCGATGAAGAAGAATGCGATGGCGATGATGACGGCTCCTGTAATGGTCCAGACGAGGCATTTTTTTGAAAGGTGATTCATAGAAGATAAATGGAGTAAGTGATAATGGGGTGATAATGTCGGCTACTCGTACCTGAGCGCCTCGATGGGATTGAGGCTCGCAGCACGCTTTGCCGGATAGTAGCCGAAGACGATGCCGATCAGCGTCGAAACGCCGAAGGCAAGAAGGATCGATTCCCACGATACGCTGGTCTGAAGGATGCCCGTCTCGCGAACCACGAATGCGATGGCCCATCCCAGGACGATGCCGATGGCGCCGCCGGTGAACGTGAGCATGACCGACTCGATGAGGAACTGGGTGCTGATGTCGGCCTTCTTTGCGCCGATGGCCTTGCGCAGTCCGATTTCGCGGGTGCGTTCGGTCACGGTGGTCAGCATCATGTTCATGATCCCGATGCCTCCCACCAGAAGGGAGATTCCCGCTACCGCTGCCAACAGGATGGTAAAGGTCCCGGTGACGCTTGATGCGGTCGCGACGATGCTTGCCTGGTTCAGGGTCGAGAAGTCGGCCTGGGTAGGGTCGCTGATGTGATGGCGGGACAGGAGCAGGGTCGTGATGTCGTTCTGAACCTGGGTGGTCGTGTCGGAACTTGCGGCCGATACGTCGATCTCACTGAGGTACTGGTTTCCCGTCAGGTAATGCTGGGCGGTGGTATAGGGGATGTAGATCGTGTCATCGACGTTGGTAAAGCCGGAACCGCCCTTGGCGACGGTGACCCCGATGATGGTGAAGTCCGTTCCGTTGATGCGTACGACCTGTCCTACCGGTTCGGAACCGTCGGCGAACAGGGTGCTTGCGACGGTTGGGCCGATGACGGCGACGCGGGAATTGTCGGAAACGTTCTCGTCGCTGATGAACGACCCGTCGCTTACGGTAACGTCGCGAACGGTCGTATAGCTTGACGTCGTTCCCACGATGCTGGTATTCGTGTTGGTCCCTTTCGCGACGACCTGTTCACGGGCTGTGACGTCGAACGCGATGTTCGCGATGTTCGAAACGCCTGACTGGATCGCCTGACCGTCAGCGACCGTGAGGGTCTGCGCGGAACCTCGTGCCCCGCTGGGTCCGCCGAAGGTCTTCGTTGCCCCCGGCGTCACCATGATCAGGTTGGATCCGATGGACTGGATGCTGGCCTGGATGGAGTTCTGGGCACCTGCACCGATGGCGGTCATCGCGATGACCGAACTGATGCCGATGATGATTCCCAGCATCGTAAGGCCCGTGCGAACCTTGTTCGCGGTCAGTGCGCCGTATGTTTCATGGATGATGTCGTTGGTGGTCATAGGGTTGCCTTGCGCTTTACGTGGTTTCTGTTGTCGCTGACGATGATGCCGTCACGAATCGTGATGATGCGGTCGGCATGCTCCGCGACGTCGGGCTCGTGGGTGATGAGGACGATGGTTCGACCGTGGTTCTCGTTGAGCTTCTGGAACGTCCCGAGGACGATCTCACCGGTTCGCGTGTCGAGGTTTCCCGTCGGCTCGTCGGCGAGGATCATGGTCGGGTCGTTCACCAGCGCGCGCGCAATGGCGACGCGCTGGATCTGGCCTCCTGACAGCTGGTTGGACTTGTGCATGAAGTGCGATTCCGCGAACCCTGCGGACAGGAGCGCGTTTTTGGCGCGTTCCTCGCGTTCCTTTTCCGGCATGTTCGCATATACCAGCGGAAGCGTCACGTTCCGAAGCACGGTCGTACGGGGAAGCAGGTTGAATGACTGGAAGACGAACCCGATCTTGTCGCGGCGGATTTCTGCCAATTGGTCGTCGGACAGCTTTGACACGTCTTTGCCGTCAAGGAAGTAGCTTCCCGATGTCGGCGTGTCGAGTGCTCCCAGGATGTGCATGAGTGTCGATTTTCCGGAACCGGATGGTCCCATGATGGCGACGAACTCGCCGTCGGCAATCGTGAAGGTGACCCCTTTGAGTGCTTGGAATTCGTTGTCGCTTCCCGAGGAATAGGTTTTGGTGACGTTCTTGATGTCGATCATAAGGTTATTTTCCGGCCGTCGTCGTTCGTGCTCCGCCGCCGCCACTGTAACCGCCACCGCCGAGTCCTCGAGTTGATCCGCCACCAAGCGAACTGAGGATGCTTGGCGTTGCCGTTGCGGCGGGCTTTGCAGAAGTCGAGGTTACCGTTCTGGTTACGACCTGCTGTCCCGCGGTAAGTCCCGAAAGGACCTGGGTATTTGCATCGTCCGAAATTCCTGTCGTGACTGGTACCTGTACGGGTGCCGGATCCGTTGCGCTGGTCGCGGTCAGCACGTATTCCGAGTCGCCTGATCCCTTAATGGCCGTCGATGGAACGATGAGGACATCCTGGGCGACCTGGGTCGCGATGGTTGCCGAGACGCTCATGCCTGATTTGATTCGAGGATCTTCCGTATCGAAGGCGATCTTCACGTTGTAGTTCACGACGCCCTGCGAAACGGTTCCGATAGTGTCTACTTCAACAACCTTGCCAGTCATCGTCAGGTTGCTGATGGCGTCAAACGTCATGGTAGCCTTCTGTCCGAGGGTGACATTCGCGGCGTCGACTTCGTTGAGCGGAATGACGGCCTCTTCTTGGTTCGTGATGACCGTTCCCAGGGTCGTTCCCGAAGAGACCTGCTGTCCGACGACGACGGGGATGCTTGCCAAGGTTCCGGTGAAGGGGGCCGTTACGTAGTATTCCGCAAGGGTGTCTTCGGCGTCGGTGACGGCATTCTGAGCCTGGGTGACTGCCAGCTCCTTTGTCTGCAGGCTGATATTGGTAACGCCGTTCGCGGCATTGTTCTCGGTCTGGGTTTCAAGAGCGCTTTGATAGGCGTTGTAGTTGGAAAGGTAGTTGTTGGCTGCCGTGTTGGGCAGGTTGATGGTCCAAGTCAGTCCGTAGGTGGTCTTTGCCGGAAATGACACGTAGAGTCCCGAGTTGCCGATTGGTTCTGGCGTAATGTTGTTCGCGATGCCGCTTCCCGTGGCCAGTCCCGAGGCATTGAACGAGATTCCTGCGGATGACGAGTAGGTTGAAATGGTGATTGCCCCTTCCTTGCCAAGCGTATAGTTTCCCGAAATGGTTGGTGCCGTATAGGTTGCCGTGATGTTGTCGGTAGGCACGGCCTCTGGATTTGAATTCAGGAGGTTGTTGTATGCGTCCGATACCGCCGTTCCCTGGTCCGTCGCCGAACTTGCCGTTTGGGCCTGGAACGATTCAAGGTCAAGTTGCGCCGAAGCAAGGTTCAACTTTGCGTCGCGGAGCGTCTTTTCCGCATCGGTCGGATCAACCACGAAAAGGGTCTGGCCTTTTGCGACGGAAGCCCCCGGCTGGACAGAGATACTTTCAAGGGTGCCGGAAACCTGCGGGGTGATCGCGAGGGTGTCGGAAGTCGAAACCTGTCCGGTTCCCGAAACCGTCGAGACGACGGTCCCCGGCTGGACGGTCCCCAGCACATAGCTTGTGGTCGCCGTTGTCGTTCGGGTCGACCGAACGACAAGAATAATGGCTACGACAATGACGATAACGACAAAGAGGGTCGTCTTGATGTGGCCGGCAACAAAGTTTTTGATCTTGGTGAAAAAGGAAGTAGGTTGCATGGTGGTTGGTTAGTTGGCCGCTGGCGGCTGAGGGAGGACACGGATAAGTTTCGCAGTGATCTGTCCTTGGTCCGTTGGGTCGCCGATCACGACGACGAACATTCCCGGGACGAGTGACGAGGGTGCAATCTCGTTTTGTTGTTCACGGACATCGGTGGTGCTGGCAATGATGACGGACTTTTCGGTGTTTCCGCGGTCCGAGACGACGATGCTCGGAAGCGAGACGCTGATGATTTTTCCTACGGTGCCATGAGCGTTCATAAATCGCGAGGGTCCGAAGTTTTCGACGTAATGACGGTCGGAATTCCTCTCGAACATCGCCTTGTGGAATCCGACGCTCATGCCGGCCTGGAAGATGCCAAGACAGACGCAGACGGTCACCAGAAGGATGAAGAGTGCCTGAACAGCCCGCTGCGCGGAGAGCTTCTTAAGCGATTCCTTGGTTGTTTGAAAGTAGTTTTGCATAAGGGTGAGGCTTAAAGGTCTTTCTGATCGACCAGCACAATACGGCGAGGATTCCTGTGACCAGGATCAGGTTCATCACCGGGAGCGATTCCGCGAGGATGAGTCCGAAATCCTTGCCCATGGTCCAGAGCGTTCCTCCGTCGGAAAATGTGAGGGACAGGTACTGCAGGAATCCTGATTGGGATGCCTGAGTCCCAAGCGCGATGACCGCTGGAACCATTCCTGCGACGGACAGGACCGCGACGCCGACGTAGAGGTTGCGCCTGAGCACGAACGCGCGGCGTCGCTCGTGGGCAACGGCATCAAGGATGCGTTTCTCCAGGCCCGTGTCGGGGTTCGGGCGTCCGGAAGAGAACAGTATGAAAAGGGTGGGGTGTTGTTCCATATAAGAGGTAATATAATGGCTAGTACGAGGTCATGCCGTCTTTGGGTGCAGTTTCTGAAGGGCTCGACGATGCCAGCTTTTGACCGTGTTCGGCGGCCTGCCCATGACCTTTCCGATTTCCTCGAACGTCATTCCTTCCTGGTAATGGAGGGTGAGAACGGTCCGGTACTCTTCAGGCAGGGTGGCAAGAAGGGACATGAGTTCCCCGGTAGTCTCGATGGCAACCAGCTGTTCTTCGGGAAGGGGGTCGGTGTCGGACAGCGTATCCTCGAACGACGACTCGTCGCGGGAAAGTACCGAGAAGGAAAGGGATTTTTTCTTGCGAAGGTAGTCCGTCACGGTGTTCCTGGCGATCGTGAAGATCCAGGATCGGAACGGTTGCTTGGCATCGTACTTTTTCAAGTTTTTCCAGACCTTGATGAAGGTTTCCTGGGTCGCATCCTCCGCGGCTTGCACGTTGCCCGAAAGCCGGTAGGCAAACCGGTAGAGCTGAGGGGTGTACCGGCGTACGAGTTTCTCGAACGAGCCTTCGTTGCCAAGGAGGGATTCGGAAACCAGTTGTGCGTCCTCTTTTTCCATGGCTTAACCATAGCATATCCCCACTTTTGCGCACCAGAAGTTTCGGCATCCCGTATACTGTCACAGGGAGGCGGACTGCAACTTCAGAAAAAACATCAGCTAAGACTGCACGGTTCCCGTGGATTCCGTCGCAACCCGCTACCAACGTTCCCTAACAAACAAAACCCCTTATTATATGAGAAAGAAAGTATTTATCACTGGGGGGCTGATTGCGATCATGCTCCTCATTTCATCAACGACCGCGTTCGCTGCCAGCATGCAATTGAGCTCGAGCGAGGCTGCCGCCATCAAGACCGAAGTCATCGCAGGCAAACCGATCAAGGATGTCCTTGAGGAACATCACATCACGATGGCCCAGATCCGTGCCGCCCTGGCAACCGGGGCAAGCGGAAAACACAAGCTTTCAAACACCCAGATCTCAAACATCGCAAGCAAGCTTGGTCTCAACCTCGCCCAGGTTCAGGCGGAGATTGCCGCCGGCGATACACTCCCACAGATTCTTCAGGCCAATCACATCACGGAGGACCAGCTGAAGGCTGTCTTTCAGGAAGAGGTCCAAGCTCGCAAGAGTGCCGGAAACACAAAAACGCCCTAGGGCGTTTTTGTGTCCGTCATTATCTCTTCTGAAAAGAGATTACTGAGCAGCTGCTCCCGTTGGCGCATAACCAGCCTGGTTTGCCGCCTGTTCCTGCATCATGATTCGCTGTTCGCCTCGGATCTG
>CAIXMG010000045.1 GCA_903920485.1 uncultured bacterium | reverse complement strand
GGTGGCGATGCCGAAGGCGGAGCCGGCGTCTTCAAGGTGGATTACTTCTACGACCGAACCGCATATCTGGCAACCAGTCCCCAGCTGTACAAGCAGATGATGGTCGGTGCCTTCGAGCGCGTCTTCACGACGGGCGTGCAGTTCCGTGCCGAGAAGCATGCGACCAGCCGTCACCTGAACGAGATCTCCATGCTCGACTTCGAGATGGGATTCATCAAGGACCACACGGACGTCATGGACATGATCCAGGGCGTGATGCAGCACTGCGTGAAGAAGGTGGGCGAGGATGGGCAGAAGGAGCTTGCGGTGATGAAGATGGAGCTTCCGCAGGCACCTGAGAAGTTTCCGAGAATGAAGCTTCGCGAGGTGCAGGAACTCATCAAGAAGGAGACCGGCGTCGACAAGACGACGGAGCCCGACCTTGAGCCGGAAGACGAGCGATGGCTGTGCGAGTATGCGGCCAAGGAATGGGGAAGTGACTTCGTGTTCGTCACGCATTATCCGACCTCCAAGCGACCGTTCTATACCATGGACGACCCCGAGGATCCCGGTTTCACGAAGAGCTTTGACCTCTTGTTCCGAGGAGTGGAGATCGTGTCCGGCGGCCAGCGTGTTCACGACTACAATATGTTGATCGACAAGATCAAGATGAAGGGTCTTGATCCCGAGAAGTTCACGTTTTACCTGATGGCCTTCAAATACGGTATCCCGCCGCATGGGGGAATCGGGCTGGGGCTTGAGCGTCTGACGCAGAAGTTCATGGGCATCGACAACGTGAAGGAGGCGACGCTGTTCCCGCGTGACCTGAACCGCATCGACACCCTGCTTTCCAAGAAAGTAGAGTCACTGTAAGAGATCAAAAACAAAACCGCTTTCCTGTCGTTCTGCGTTGCAGAAAAGGAAGCGGCTTTTGTATTAGGGATGAATCTCTTCATTCCCCTTGAAGATGTTTTGAAAACAGACGGTGAGGTCGAGACCTTGCAGATAGTAGGCATAACTGCCGTCTTCCTTTTTTGTCAGTGCGAGCCCTGCGGTCAGATTTATCGCAGCCATAGGGTGCGAATCGCTTTCCTGAACGGGAAGCCCCATCCAGCCAGGCTGCACAATCACAGATTTGGAAGGGTTCTCATTCTTGACAAAGTGATTCACGGGTTTTTTTCGTGAAAGGATAAGGAATCCTTCTTTCGTCGTATCAAAGGTACGGTCGGGGTGTTGGTTTTTGTTTGGATGCATCTGTTGTGGATTTGTATCTACAATACGCTATTATTTATTTTTGTCAAACAAGCCGTGGTCGTGTACAATAAACCAATGGATTATTTGGTAAAATACGGCGAGTTCGAGGGGCCGGTGCACGTGCTCTTGGAACTGATCCAGAACCGAAAGATGCACGTGTCCGAAGTGTCGCTGGCAGCCGTTACGGAAGATTTCCTGAAATTCGTGTCGGACCACGCGCTGTCGCACTCGGAGATGTCGTCGTTCATCGTCGTGGCATCGACACTGGTTCTCATCAAGGCACGATCGCTTCTCCCGCAGATCGAACTGACCGATGAGGAAGAGTCCAGCATCGGCGACCTGACCGAACGCATCCGCCAGTATCAGGTCGTTCAGCGGTATGCCGAACTCCTTGCGCCTATGTATCTGAAGAACGTCTCGTTCGAGCGCATTACCAAAGATACCGCACCCGTCTTTGCACCTGATCCGCAGATTACGTCCACTGGGCTTTCTGGGCTGCTTGAAAGCATGCTTGTCGCGTTCCCAGTGCTCGAGAAGCTCCCGGAAAAGGCCGTGAAGGTGGTCGTGCGCCTTGAGGAAGTCATCGAAAGCCTTAGCAAGCGGATTTCTGCCGGCATGGCATTCACCAGCCGTGATATGATGGATTCGTATAAGAATGCCGCCGATCCAACCGAACGTCGCCATGCAAAAGTGTTCGCCGTCGTCTCGTTTCTTGCCATCCTTGAACTGGTCAAGAAGGGTCTTGGTAACGTCATGCAGGGTAACCAGTTTGGGGACATCGAACTTACGTAACTATGAACCTCTCACAAAAAATTGAAAGCTACCTCTTTTACAGCGGGGAACCGGTGAGCCTGAAAAAGCTGGCAAGCGTGTTCGAGGTTTCCGTTTCTGAGATCGAGATGGGCGTTGCCGAACTGAAGGCGGCACTCCATGACCGAGGAATCGTCCTCATCGAAAATGACGGGGAAGTCCTGCTTGCGACGCATCCCGAAATGTCCGACATCATTCACGCAATCAAGAAGCAGGAATTGTCCGATCCGCTGTCGAAGGCCGCCCTTGAAACGCTTACCCTTATCCTGTACAAGAACGGTGCGACAAAGCCTGAGATTGATTTTATTAGAGGCGTAAATTCTGGATTTATGCTCAGGAATCTGCTGATCAGGGGCCTGGTCGAGAAGGTTCCGAATAATGATGACAAACGCGTTGCCAAGTACCGGGCTACGTTCGATACGCTCCGCTTTCTCGGGATTTCCGGCATCACCGAACTCCCCAATTATGCAGCGTTCGTCTCCGAGCTTCAGAAGCGTGAAGAGGCAGAAGCCCCTGTCGAAGAAAATGTGTTCAATTCCTAATTTATAAGCCTCTCCCCGCTCCTGACGGAGCGACCCTCTCCTCAATGAGGAGAGGGT
>CAIXMG010000044.1 GCA_903920485.1 uncultured bacterium | reverse complement strand
GTTTAGTGGTAGAACACGTCCTTGCCAAGGATGAGATGGGAGTCCGATTCTCCCTGGCCGCACTAATAACGCTTATGAAATATAATATTCCCGAACATGTTTCACATGTAACCAAAATCCTGAAGGATGCTGGTTATGAGGCCTTTCTCGTAGGCGGATGCGTCCGCGACCTTGTCATGGGTAAAATTCCCAAGGATTGGGACATGACAACGAATGCCCACCCCGAACAAATGCTTTCGATATTTAACACCCCCCAACCCCCTCTAAAAGAAGGGGAACCGGACTTAGTATTACGTGTAGTTTATGAAAACACCTTTGGAACAGTAATGCTCATTAAGGAAGATGAGCCTCTTGATTCATCGATTCGTCAGATCGAAATCACCCCGTACCGACGCGAAACAAAATACTCCGACCATCGTCATCCCGATGCGATCGAATTCGCAAAAACCCTCGAGGAAGACCTTACCCGTCGCGACTTTACCATGAACGCCTTGGCATACGACATTCAAAACGACACCGTGACTGACTTATTTGATGGTATAAACGACATCAAAAACGACATTATCAAGTGCGTTGGTAATCCAAACGACAGATTTCGGGAAGATGCATTGCGCATGATGCGAGCTATTCGATTCGCTTCCCAACTTAAATTCAGTGTTTCACGTGAAACGTTATCAGCAATCGTTGAAAATAAAGAGCTTTTGAAGCACATTTCACAGGAACGTCTCCGTGATGAATTCGTTAAGATTATTGTTTCACGTGAACCAATCATTGGGATCGGCCTTATGGTTCAACTTGGATTGATAGAATATGTTATTCCTGAATTACTTGAGGGAATTGGTTGTATCCAGGGAGGTGCTCACAAATACGATGTTTTTGAACACTTGCTGCACGCTTGCCAGCATGCAGCTGATAAAAATTTTACGTTTCATGTGAAACTTGCAGCCTTGTTTCATGATATTGGAAAGCCTCGAACCCGTCGTCCTGGCTTGAAAAAGGCCTACACGTTCTACGGACATGAAGTCGTCGGTGCCAAAATGGCCCAGAAAATCATGGAACGCATGAAATTCTCGAAGGCAGATACTGAATTGGTCGTGAAACTGGTTCGGTACCACATGTTCTTCAGCGACACGGAGCAAATTACGCTTTCTGCCGTACGACGTATGATTACCAATGTTTCACGTGAAAACATCTGGGATTTGATGAATATTCGAGAATGCGACCGCGTGGGAATGGCAAAAACCGAAGCTCCGTATCGATTGCGTAAGTATCATGCCATGATCGAACAGGCTCTCCGTGATCCTATTAGTGTTTCACAGCTGAAAATCGACGGAACGTATGTGATGAAGGAGTTACATGTGAAACCAGGACCTCGGATGGGATGGATGTTACACGCCCTTTTGGAAGAAGTCCTTGAGGATTCCGAAAAAAACAGTTTGGAATATCTTGTTTCACGGGTAACGGAACTTGAAAACCTTCCTGATGAGGAACTTAGAAAACTTGGCGAACAGGGAAAGCAGATCAAGGAGCAGGCCGACGAAGAGGAAATACAGAAGTTACACGTGAAACATGGGGTAGGCGGTAAACCGAAGAATGGATAATGTTCCACGTGAAACATAAAAGCCGTACCATTGGAGGCACGGCCTTTATTAAGTTTTTACATCAGAGGTCATGAACTGATACTATCTCAAATCTTTCAACATCCTCGTCGAGTTTTTTCTGTAAAGGAGTATGCAGTTCGCTGTCGTAGTATTCGACCCAAAAGTGTCCATTCTTGCACTTGAAGGAAAGGTTGGCCGACGAGGGAAAGATGCATGTCTTTTTCAAAGAAGATCCGTCTGTGAACGTGACCAGGATCACCATTTCGGAACGTGGCTCAGGCTGGATGACTGACACTTTCATCAGATCGATAATTATCAGGCAAGCAAGAAAAGAATACACCGAGGTTTCGAGGAAGGCCATGAGCTTCGAGGGGTTTGGCTTATTCATGTTTTAGAGGTTTTGGTTCCCTTCTTTCTATCACAGACACAGCAGAATGTCTAAGGGGATGATAGAATGGGTGCATGATCATCGGAACCCGTCACGATACTGCCGAAACCATCGTCGAAATTCTCGCGAAGGGTTCATGTACAACACTGGAACTTGAGAAACTTGTTGCGAAGGAACGCATAGTGACAAAACAGGGATTTTACAAGGCCCTGAGAAAACTGGTACAGGATGAGGTAGTGGAGAAGAACAAGCAAAGCGTTTTCCTCAGCAATGTATGGGTAACACGTATGCACGACTTCTTGGACACCGTAGACGCTACTTACCAGGAACAGACTTCCCGGTCGCTCGTCACCCTGTCGGAAGGGGAGTCCCTTACTTATTCATTCAGGAGCATCGGACATTTGGACACGCTGTGGATGCACTACTTTTTTCTCATTGCCAAAGAACATCCCGCCGCCGACATCCTGATGTACGACGCGCACGAATTTTGGTCGCTGGTACGACCTGGTGCCCAGAAGTTTTTATATGAATGGATCAAGTCCAGCAAGCGGAACTCGTATGTCGTGATCGGTAGCAATACGGAACTCGACAAGAAGACAACTTCTTATATCAAGAAACTTGGCTCGTCCGTCATGTACGAACCAAAAGCAAGTTACCCCAAGAACTACTTTACCCTTGTCATTGGCGATTATGTCATTGATAGCCTTGTCGACAAAAAAACAGGGGAGGGGATAGACAAAATCTATAAAACGAATCCTTTGTGGAACGAAGAAACAAAAAGAAAAGTCATTTCTCTTATCGAGGGGTCACTGCGGCACAAGATTGTAATCACGCGGGACATTAAAAGGGCAATGAAAATCCGCAAGCAGTTAATGAAATATTTCAAGTTTTAATACAAGCACTAGTAAACCATAAGTTTATTAGTGCTTTGTTTTGGTATATATTTAAGACAACATATTATTAATAATGTAAAGTGTCCCTATTACTCACTCGTAATAAACACTTATATGAAAAACAAACTTATTGTCATTTTTGCAGTTATCGTTGTAACGTTCGGGATTGTATTTCTGGTGCGACACCAGGCAGCACCTTCATCCAATCGGGCGACCATCAAAATCGGTGCCGCACTTGCCCTTACCGGCAATGCGTCGTCATGGGGCGAGGTCGAACAGAACGGCATCAAGCTTGCCGTGTCCGAACTTAACGCAAAAGGCGGGATCAACGGAAAGAAAATCGAAATTGTTACCGAAGATACCTTGAGTACCTCTGACGGTGGATTGTCTGCGGTGCAAAAACTTCTCAGTATCGATGGTGTGAAATATATTATTGGACCCACTTGGTTGGACAGCTACCCAGGTGCCCAAGGCGCCATGAAGGGGAGTAATGCCGTTATGATTACTCCATCGGCAAGTATCACTGCTGTTCAGCAGGGAACGCCGATCCCTAATGTGTTCTCGACGTGGTATCGGACTGACGCCATAGCAGCAGGCCTTGTTCAGTCCATTAAGGATAGAGGTGGAACACGTGTTGCAATGGTATTCCAAAACGATGCCTTTTATCAAGAATTTATTTCTTTCTTCAAGGCTGACGCGGCCAAACAGGGCATAACTATTGTTTCCGAAGACCTTATTAATCCTGGCCAATCTGACTTCAAAACAGTCTTCTCGAAAATAAACAGCGAGCATGTCGACGGTGTCGCATTCGCAATGTACGACGAAGCAATGACTGACTCTTTTTTAAGAAACCATGAACAAATCGCATCCTCAACAAAATTATATTCCGTGGATGTTGTGCGCGGCTTGTTTGCAAACGATCAGTATAAGAAACTTCTTGAAGGAACAACCTTCGTTGAAAACGCAGCTCCCGCTTCAGACTTCGCTGCCGACTATGCGAAAGCATATGGAACAGGTCCGACCCTTTCAGCATCGACCGCTTATGACGCACTCAATATTGTTGCTCAGACGATCGAGAGCGAAACCCAAGATCCTGTGGCTTACCTGAAGTCCACGACATTCCACACGGTCTCATTTGGAAAAGTTTCATTTGATTCCATCGGAGGAATTGCGACGCAGAACAAGCAGTATCAGGTTCATACGGTTTCAAACGGTGAGATCAAGTAGCGTGAAACAAAACCCTCGACCAGCTCGGGGGTTTCACGTTTTGTGCTATACTCGCCCCATCTATGAAACTCATAATTGAAGGGCTTGTCATCGTCGTGATTACCGGATTCTTTGCCATGCTCGAGGCCTCGCTGTTCACGGTATCCCTATCGCGCGCACGAGTGCTGGCTTCCCAGAACAAGCGAGGGGGCAAGGCACTCCTGACCGTGAAACAGTCGATGGCGCGATCGATCTTCCTCCTGGTCGTGTTCATGAACATTTCGACCGTCATCGGCAGCATTCTCATCGGCAAGAACGCTGCCGAGGAATTCGCCGGATCGGTTGCGCTCATTTCCGTCATCATGACGTTTGCGATCATCCTGTTCGGGGAACTCATTCCGAAGAGCATCGGAGACAAGCATGCGGAGGGAATCGGCATGACATTCGCGCCAGTGATTCTTGTGATCACGAAAATCTTTTCACCCATCGTCTGGCTGTATGAAAAACTCATCAAGGTATTGGTCGGCACCCATATCGTTCCCATATCCGAAGACGATCTGCGCGTGCTTTCGGAAACCAGCCATGCCGAAGGCGAAATCGAACTGGACGAGAAGCGACTCATCCTGAACACGTTCCGCATGAACGATACGATCGCCCGCGACATCATGACGCCGCGAAGCGCACTCGAGGCACTTGAGGAAAATCTCACCCTTGCACAGGCACTCACGATCATCGGTGAAAAACCATTCTCGCGAATCCCGGTGTATGCGGGTGACGTCGATCACGTTACGGGATACGTTTCCTCAAAAGATATTCTGCGCGGACTCGCAAAGGACGAACACTCGCGTCTCATCAAGGAATATGTGAAACCGATCAAGACGATTCCCGATACCGTTCAGTCGGATCACTTATTGGTACAGTTTCAGAAAATGAAACTGCATGTCGCGATCGTCGTCGACGACAACGACAAGACCGTGGG
>CAIXMG010000043.1 GCA_903920485.1 uncultured bacterium | reverse complement strand
CGGGTTCCCCCTCTTTCAGAGGGGGTTAGGGGGTGTCTTGTAATCGTGACTGCACCTTCTTTTGAATGGTCTCGCACACATCTGAAAAAGAATCAAAGACTTGATGATTTTCAAATCTAAGAATCTCGAGCCCTATTTCGTTGAAGAACAAGGTTCGTTCCCTGTCTTTGGCAATGGCCTTTTCATCAAAATGGTGGTTTCCATCAATCTCGATAATCAATTGTGCTTTAGGAATATAGAAGTCTACGATAAAGTTTCCCATCGGTCGCTGACGATGGACCCTTGGTTTTGAATACCGAAGGTATTCTTGCCACAGTTTTTCTTCGGCAGGCGTCATGTTGTTTCTGAGCTGACGCGACGCATCTCTTAGGTTCTTGTTATAAAAATTCCGTGAGTACATGATATTTACCCTACCAATGTCTATTCAAGTAATTATCAAGGAACTCGCACAAACACCCCCTAACCCCCTCTGAAAGAGGGGGAACCGAACCTTCTTCGTCTGGCAGTCCTCGCTTTTTTATAAAGCATCACATATACTATGTCCATATGTTTTCAGACCCGAACGTCATCGTCTCACAGCTTCACATCCTGCCCGGTGCGAGCGTTGCCGATTTGGGGGCCGGAATAGGTGCCTACTCTGTCGCGTTGTCGAAGGCGGTCGGACCCACGGGCAAGGTCTACGCGTGCGATGTGCAGAAGGACCTCCTGGTTCGTCTCGACAACGAAGCGAAGTCGCTGGGCATCACGAACATCCAGACCGTCCATTCCAATATTGAAATTCCGCAGGGTACCAAGCTCCGTGACGCTTCGGTCGACTGGGTGGTCCTTGCCAATACTCTTTTCCAAAGCGAGGATCGGCAGGCCTTAGTTGCTGAAATTGCAAGAATCCTAAAACCTGGAGGATGTGCGCTACTGGTAGACTGGACGGAAAGTTTTGGCAACATGGGTCCGCACGAGCACGATGTCATATCGCGTTTCGAAGCGGAACGGTTGTTTGCCGAATCGGGCATGCGTCCGACTGCCCAAGCCATCGATGCCGGATCCCATCATTACGGGGTCGTCTTCAGAAGATAATCCCATCATCTTTTTATGAAAGGAAAAATCCCCGTCGTTCAAATAGTCATCTATGTCGTATGCATCGTTGCGGCGGTGTTCGCGGTCCTCATTTTTTCCGGAAAGATCCAAGTGGGAAGCAGTGCTGCAACGGTAACGGGAACGGTCACTATGTGGGGAACCCTTCCATACGATGCCATGAAGGGCGTCAAGACGGCGCTCGAGAAAGATATGACGAACGTCACGTTCAACTATGTTCAGGAAGACCCTTCGACGTTCCAGTCGAATCTGGTAAATGCGTTGGCGTCTGGCACGGGCCCGGACCTCATCGCTCTTGATTCCACGAACATCGTGCAGAATTATCCGCGTCTCCTTACCATTCCTTATGCAAGCCTCCCCGAATCTTCGTTCAAGACGACCTTTATTGATCAGGGAACCCAGTACCTGAAAAGCGACGGGACTGTCGCGCTTCCGTACGTTGTCGACCCAATCGTGATGTACTACAACAAGGACATGCTGTCTTCGGCGTTCGTCGTGACGCCTCCGAAGACGTGGAACGACGTGGTTGCCCTCAATGCCAAAATCACCCAGAAGGACGATGCAGGGGCGCTGTCCGCGGAAACGGTGGCGTTGGGAACGTATGACAACATCCTGCATGCTAAGGAGCTTTTGGCACTGCTTGCCCAACAGGGAGGAAACCCGCTGGTCACTTGGGATGACTCGACGGGGAAGTACGTCTCCACGTTTGCTGCGACCGATGCGTCGGGGAACTCGGCGGTGCAGAATGCCTTCTCGTTCTATACGAGCTTCGCCAATGCGAACAGCGGCGACTATTCGTGGAACGCAAGTCTCCCGCTTGACCGGGACCAGTTCGTTGCCGGAAAACTCGCCATCTACTTTGGGGATGCCAGCGAAGCGTCCGGAATCCGTCAGCTGAACCCGAATCTTAATTTCGGGGTTGCCCTGGTTCCTCAACTGAAAGGCGCTACGAAGCTGTCAACGTACGGCAACATGACGGGCATTGCCATCGTCAAGACGACACCCAACCCCGCGCTTGCCGTTACGGTGGCACAGACGCTCATCAGCCACGACTATGTGGGAGGGTTTCTGACCCTGGCTCCGCAGTATGCGCCTGCACGCAACGACCTGCTTGCCGATACTCCCAGCGACGATCTGCAGACGACCGTCTCGCATTCCGCGATCATCTCGCAAAGCTTCCTTGATCCCGATCCCACCCAGACGACGGCATTGTTCAAGAAGTACGTTGACGAGATCAATTCCGGTCTCGCGACGCCGGATCAGATCCTTGTACCGGGTGACTCGCTGTTGTCGGGAATCCTTCAGGCGGTGCAGGCCAAGATTACGGGGGCTCAATCAACGTATGATTAAGAATCTTCTGAAAAAAAAGAATCAATGGTTGTCAGTCATTCTCGGGCTTGCCGTCCTTTTTTCCGTGCATAGTGCTCTTGCAGCGACATCAGTCACGCTTACGCCTCTGGGAGAGAATCTTTCTCCCATAACGGGGTCGTACGATGAGGTGTTCGGAGTGACGTCAAGTCCTGCGCCGACCACTGTTGCCAACCTTAATCTGGTGGTACTGGGCGTGACAGGGGTGACGATAAACAGCACCCCGTTTACCATTCCGGCAGGAGTGGCTCATGTCGTAGTTCCCGCGGGCGCAGTGAGTTCAGGAATCTATGCCGCAGCGGTATTCAATGGTACTACGATCGTGGGGCCCGTCACGGCATTTTCCGTGACTGCGATCTCTCCGTCGTCGCAATATTCCCAGTCTTCACAGTCGCAATCATCCGGAACTGTGCCTACTGTTCCGTTGAAAGGAACAGTGACGGCAACGGGGCAGCGGGACGATTCCGTACCGAACAAGTTTGCCGAGAGCTTCGACGTCGTTCCCGACAGCGTGGCTCCTGCCGTTGCAAACGGAACATTGGAAGTGTTCTTTGGGGGAAGGGTTCTCAGACAGGTTTCGGTGTCCGTACCGCCGGGAGCTTCCAGCGTTTCTGTGGTGGCTGACAATCTTGGTCCGGGTTCGTATACGGCGACTCTTTACAATACCAGTCGAAACCCTGCAGGACCGTCGATTTCTTTTACGGTCAATGACGGGGGGGTCTGCGGTTCAGCTGCGGGAACCACGGTTCCCGCAGCTCCAAGAGGACTTACTGCCTGTGCGTATGGAACGTCGAGTACCGTCGCCAACACTTCCGGTATGTGGACATGGAGCTGTACTCCTCCGGTTCCGTATGCTCCGGCAACGTGCAGTGCGACGGCATCGGGGACGGCAAACGGACCTCTTGCACCCGTAACCATCGGCGGCGTCGTGATCGGCTTTCCCACGAACCAACAGACGGTGACGGGAACGTCGGCTACGATCAAAGGAAATGTCGCCGTCACGGTTCCTGCCCCGGTAAACATCAGCTACCTGTGGTCGGTTTCAGGGCAGCCTCTTGCAAGCGAGACACCGCTTCTTAATGTGGCGAGCATGCAGACGGGGCAGACGACGCCGATCACGCTCACGTTCAGCAATCTGACCCCGGGAACGACCTATCAATTTGCAATCAAAAACGTGGGTTCCAACAAGCTGGGATCCCCGCTTATCTTCACGACCCCGGGCGGTGCGACGAATGAATCAGCCGTCTTCGAAGGTGTCGACGTGGGAAATTCGGGTACGCCGACGCCAAGTACCCTTACTGCGACGATCCCTGGTACGGGCCTGGTTCCGCGGTGCGGGCTGACGGCAGGCACTGATATCAACGGGCATGCGGCAACGACCGCGGAGCAGCAGATGTGCGGACTCAACGACTTCATCCAACTGATCACGAACGTCATCCAGGGCATCCTGCTTCTTATCGGAGTGGTTGCGACAATCCTTGCTATGTATTCCGGATTCATGATCATCTGGCTGGGCAAGACCTCCGATCCCGGTCCCGCTGTCGAGGAGGCCATCAGGAAGTATTCCAAGCAACTGCTCAACATCGTCATCGGACTGGTCATCATCGTATGCGCATTCCTCATCGTCTCGACCATCATCCGCGAACTCGGCGTGAAGTCTGACTACTCGCTTCTCGACATCGTAGGCCTCTAATGAGTATAATGATTCTTATATGAAACATCTTCCTGGAAAACCTCATCACCGATTCTTCGCCGGCCTTGCCGTTGCGGTTGCCCTTATGATCCTGGTGGGGGGCTCCTTCTCGACACAGGTTCACAGGGCACTTGCTGCAACGAACCTTGGTGTAACGACGAGCACCTCATACATCAGCTCGGTGACCCAAACGTCCAACAACGATATAACTGTTACGGTACAGACTAATGAAAATCCAGCAGTGCCATCAGATTATTCCCTGACTGTATCAGGTATGGCTCAATCGGTAGCCAACAACTATAAAAATTTACCAGGTGTGGTTTCCGGAAGCACCATTACGTACCTTGTACCCGCAGTTACTTCGAGTCAGCTAATTATTGTTTCCTTGTACGATCCTACTAGTAGTTTTGCCTATGCTAGCGACGTGATAAGGCTCAGCAGTGATCATTCTGGCCACATAGTAAGTAATAGTACTAATATACCGTCCGCAGCTTATCATATTGATTCCATCACTCCTGCCTCAAACGGGGATTTGTCCGTATCAACCAACGTTTTTGAAAGTCAGAATCAGACAATACCTAATTACTCAAACTATTCTCTTCAATTGGCTCCTTCCAGCGGCGTGCCGCCTGTTGTCATTGCCCAAGGGAATCTCTCCGGATCAGTTCTTACTTTTACCGTTCCTGCCGCGTCTCTTTCATCGGATACATACCAAATCGACCTCATGGATGCTTCGCAGGGGTATGTGTACGCCACTACCAGTTACGCATACACGGTACCTGCCATTAACTCAACGGCTACTAGTGGCCAGTCTAGTTCCTATCAAGTGAATCTTACTGATAACGGCGGAGCTACTGGGTCAACCGCCGGGACATACGTTGAGAATTTTACGATTACTCCTAACAGTAATTACACAGACAGTGCGGTTGAGGTGAAAGTACTCAATCATTCTGGAACAACTTATCAAAATATTCAACTTTCTGTCCCCCCAGGAAGTTCAGGAGTTCAGGGTTCTACAGGCGATTTAAGTCCTGGTACCTATCAAGCAGTTGTTCTTGTTAACGGCACAAAAGAAAGCCAGTCTATTTCGTTTATAGCAGGGCCCGTTCCAACAGATTTCACCCTTACTGATAACGGAGAGACCGCCGGGTCGACAACGGGGAAGTACGTTGAGAATTTTTCAGTGACTCCAGCTACCGCTCTTTCTTCACGGACTAACGGACTTCTCAGGATAGTAAAGGACAATGTTGGAATCAGCGCTTCACTCAAGTATCCAATAATTCCGGCAAACTCAACTGATCCAGTTTCCGTTTCTACGGGGGATCTTAGTCCTGGAACTTATACCGCAGAGTTTTACACGGATGGATTTGCAAGCGGGACACCTGCGAGCCCTTTCGTTCACTTCACGATCTCAGCATCTGCTGCATCGAGTACGCCTACACCCTCTGTCGAACTTTCAACGACCGGGCAATCCACAGGTTCGACGGCGGGGAACTATGTCGAGGGGTTTACGGTCACTCCTGCAGCGGCGCCTTCGGTGGCGACACCGATCGTCCTCAACATCCTCGACAATACTACGATCGTCCAGACGGATGATGCAATACTTCCTGCAAGTACCACCGTACCTTTGACCATGACGACGAAAGACCTTCCTCCGGGGACTTACAATGCGGCAGTATCCTTGTCCGCAAACGGAGTTACGATCAGTCAGGCGATTCCGTTCACGATTACCGCCGCTTCGGGGGGTGCGACCTTAACGGACAATGGGCAGGCCGCGGGTTCCGCAGTCGACAGTTTCGTCAGAAAGTTTACCATTGTCATGGCTTCCTCGCCTACAAGCCCCGACGACCTTACGTTGAGGGTGATTGACCCCTTGGGTGCTACTTATGACGTGCCGTTGGTCTATCCTGCTGGTGGAACATCAGTTTTGGCGCAAACTCCTGATCTTTCGGCGGGTTCCTACCAGGCTGAAGTCACTGAAGATTCTACGGGCTCAGTACTTGTTCCAATTACAGCGTTCACTCTTTCCTCTTCTGGCAATACGAATGCCGGTACCCAAAACGGAGGCACTACCACCTGCGGAGGAGCCAATGCCAAGCCTTTCTCCTCCGTGCCACTCAGCAATCTTTGCAGTTCGGGCGCGACGGCAAGCACTCCGACAAGTACCACGACCGGATGGTCATGGACCTGCTCCGGAAGTTCCGGTAATCCCGTTCCTTGCAGTGCGACCCTTGATGCCAGCGCACCCCCTGGATCAAGTGCCGGAAGCAGCAGTGCCGGCGGTGGCACCACGGCGCAGTGCGGTTCGGATAACAACCAGGCTCCCGTGACCAGCCTGGACTCGACGGAT
>CAIXMG010000042.1 GCA_903920485.1 uncultured bacterium | reverse complement strand
TGGCCATCCTGCTGGTCTCGGGAATCCTGCTCGGCATGATTTCGGCATGGTTGGCGATCAGGAAGTATTTGAAGAAATAAGTTCACGCAAAAAGCGCTCGATAGCGCTTTTTTGGCTGTTTCCTGTTAACCCGATTCATTCTTCTTACGAAAGATCCTCTTTCTCACGATTTCTACGAATTCGTTCATTGAAAGTTCGTAGGTTGAAAGTTCGAATGTTGCAACAGTTACCGCGAGGATATCAAGGTGAACCCCTGTTATTTCCAACCCAAGTATGTCACACATAATTTGTAACCAGAGTACTGCTAGTCGCTTATTTCCGTCAGTCATGGGGTGGTCTTTAATGATGAAGCAGAAGTAGGCCGATACCTTTGATTCAGGGGATGGAAACTTCTCAACGCCATAAACCGTTCCCTCGACTGTGTTCACAATGGTATCGAGTTTCTCTATCTGATGATCATGTGCAGCAAAACACACCTCTCCTGATTTGAGAAGCTTGTTATACACGCTTAACAGGGCGAGCGAGAACGGATGGAGTGATGATTTTCTCTCCTCGGTCATATTGTCTAAGGGATTCTATTTCTTTGGCTCTACGACGAAAAGCAGAATCAATATTTTTTGAGGTAACAGCAAAGGGCTTCCCGGTTATTTTCTTTGGAAGATTCAGCGTTTTCATAATCATATTGTAGCATTTCGAAAACATAAGGTATGTGTATTATATCTTATAAGTTGAATAAGTCAAAATATCTTTACTACTTCATTATTCCAAAGTCTTTATCCCTCCTACACAAAAAGCGCTCGATAGCGCCTTTTGCGTAGCCATCCATTCGGATGGCGGTCTCAGGCTTGTGGCCTGCATGGGAATTTCCAGACCCCCCTACGGTATTTCCAGTATATCTCCTAGTAAAAATAATGCAAGGCGGAGGCGACAGGATTCGAACCTGCGAGACCCATAGGGGGAGTCTGCCCAGTTTTCAGCTGGGTGCATTAGACCGCTCTGCCACGCCTCCACGCCAGGAATTTCCTGGCGAAAACATCGTAGCAGAGTAATATAAAGGAAAACTGAGGATTGAGAAATCATTAGGTGTTTCTTGATAAAGTTTTTATTTTATTCGATTTTTCCAAAATAAAAGCACCATCTCAAACTGGTGTCTTTTGGTAAATGTTTATCTAATCTCCTCCCACACCTTCATCGCCGGCTTTTTGGTGATCGCGATTGAGACCGCATTTCTGACGAAGTCCGAGATCATGACGGACCATCCCAGCTTGTGGGCGCGGCGTCCGGAATGGTGGATCTTGAGTCCCGGTTCAAAGTAAATGCTTCCGATGCGGTGCATGCGCGCAAAGAGGTCATTGTCTTCCATCACAATCAGCGATTCGTCATAACCGCCTACTTGCATGAATGCGTCTCGACGCATCATCTGGAACTCGCCGCCGCTGGTGGATCCTCCTCCCATGTAGTTGCAGATGATGAGGCTGCAGAGTCCCGTGATGCCGTAGATCAGCCAGTCCATCTGGGTTTCGTCGTTGGGATAGACGCGGAACCAGGTCGTGGCTGCCACGATGTTCCGGTTACTTTCAAAGGCGTCGATCATCGTCTCGAAGAAGTCGTTGATGTCGGGGAAGTGAGTGTCGGCATCCAGTTCCACGACGTAGGTTCCTCTCGCTGAAAACGCCCCGACATTGCGTCCTTCGGGTATTGTCTGTCGGTACGATTTCGTGTGCACGATCACCTTGTCCGTATAATTCCGAGCGATCTCGACGGTCCGGTCGTGCGATCCGCCATCCGAGACGATGATCTCGTAGGCTCCCTTGTAACCTGAAATAATCTCGAGGGTTTTCCCGATGTACTTCTCTTCGTTTAAGGTTGGTATGACGAATGAAATCATGGAAGTGGCATCATGCCCTGACTTTAAGGGCGACTTTCTTCATAACCCGCGATATCCCGTATGTGATTGCCAGTATAGCAAGAACCAGGAGGATAAGGAAGACCGCATGATACTGGGCAGCCAGCCGTTCGTACAGGTCGCCGAAAAAGTAGCCAAGGGACATCAGGGTCGCCACGAGGAAAAGTTCGCCTGCGGCATTGATGGCAATGTACTTTTTGAAAGGAACCTTCATCGTTCCAGCCACCATCAGTACTCCCAAGGCCAATCCGAAGCCGAGGGTGACCTTCGAGATGATGAGAATTCGTTCGTGGTACTTGTTGAACAGCGCCTTTGTCCTTTCGAGGGTGTCCTTGTCGATGCCCATGAACTTTCCCTTGCGTTCGATGATCGGTGCCATGAGGTATCGCCCCAGGCAGTACCACAGGGTGTCTCCGGCAAGGTCGCCAAGAACCAGTGCCGCGAATACCGGCCAAAAGGGGAACATGCCGTGACGGATGAGAAATCCCGACCCGATCATGAGGATGGGACCCTCAACAAAAGCCCCTACGAAGATGAGGGGGTACTTCAGCGCCCAGGCAGCCGAGAGCGCATACACAAGGAAGGTGGGGGTGGTCATGAAATCAAAAAGATGGTATGAGAATACCATCTTTTTGATCTTTTGTCACAGTTCGACTTTTTGAGTACTACCAGTAATGAGGCAAGTCATTGTAGTTCGTGTAATTGCCGTTGCATCCGTTACCACTGACATAAGGATTATAGCCGTTTATATATCCGTAGCCATTCTGGTATTCGTTGTTGCAGGAGCAGGTTGACGGGTAAGAAGGGTATTGGTTGTAGGAGTTATAGGAATTGTACAGGGGCGGAACGGTGGCAGGGACCGTAATGGGAGGAACAACGTTGGGATACGTAGTCGTAGTATAGTTCGGGTATGTTTGATACCCAGGTGTCGTGTAGGTTGGATACGTGTTGGTGTAAGAAGGGTACGTTGAGCCATATCCCGTTACCGTCACATACAGTACGGCGCATGGCGTCTGGTAGTTCGAGCAGACTTCCAGGGTTGCGCTTCCTTGCGAGATTCCGTAGAGAACCAGCGTTGAACCGGAGATGCTCGTCGAGACAATCCCTGTGTTCACGTTCTCGACATAGTCATTGTAAGACGAGCCGTACAGCTGGATGTTTTGGGTCTGTCCGACAGCGACCGTCGCGCTGGTCTGCGACAGGGTGGTGGTCGACGAGCCTGGTGCCCCGTAGGTCGTGACGGTCACGTACAGGCTGGTACAGCTGGTCGTCGTCGAGCAGACGGTCATCGTCGTCGATCCGTAGGCAAGTCCGAGGATCATGAGGCCGTTTCCGTTGGGAGCGGCACTTGCGATATTCTGGTTCGTCGAACTGGAAACATACAGGCTTCCTCCGTTGGCATTGTAGGCGGTCACCGTCGCGGATTGTCCGTAGGAAAGCGACAGGCTGGTCTCGCTCAGCGAAAGGACGCCGCCGTTCGTATAGTATCCCGACGAGGTGCTGTTGGGCCATGCGACGGATGCTGACTGCTGACCGTTCACAAGAACGAACACCGGAGTCCCTGTCGGAATGTTGTACGACGCGGTATTGATTACCGCAGAAAAGTATCCGTTCTGGTCAGTGGTCCCGATGGTTCCCAGGTTCTGGGCACCGTATGCACCCTGATCCTCAAGGGTGATGGAGGCATTGGGGTCTCCGTTGACGGTTGCCTGGATTTGCCCGTTGTAGCCCGAGCTGGAAAGGGAAACGTAGGGTGTCATGGCAAAGGCACGATGAAAGGCTCCGAGCGACAGAATCGCCAGGATTATCAACACGGATAGGGGTTTTGGGGTAAACTTTTTCATAGGAAATAGCGTTATCGGTTATACACTCGAGTATACGAAAATCATACACGAGGGGGTGCGGGAGGGTATATTGACAAATTTTAAAT
>CAIXMG010000041.1 GCA_903920485.1 uncultured bacterium | reverse complement strand
TACTCATCCCACCTCGAGCATTTCGAGATTCTCTAAGCGCAGAAAACTCGGATACTGCCACCATGATAGGCAACTGTCATGTTGAGATGGAGGGACCATCCTCACGGAATTTCCGTCCTCCAGAGAATCTCGAAATTCTTGAGATGTTTGTTAAAAAATAAAATAGTTTATACTGTATCCGTGAAAAAACACTCGCAAAAAATTGCCGATAGCGAACGAAAGATATTCGATTCCATCTGCGGATGGGGAGGAGCCTTGGTTATCTTGGTCGCATATTTTTTGATCAGTTTTTCAATCATTCCCGCGCAAAGTTACTGGTATCAAGGATTGAATGCGATAGGATCGCTTGGCTTGACGATTGAGGCTCTGTCGAAGCGTGATCAGCCGTTGACGTGGCTGAACGGCATTTGGGTATTGATCGCGGTCGTTGCGATTGCACAAATCGTGCTGGTCCATGTTAAGTAGCTTGTCTTTTACGGTAAGACGGCATACACTTACACCATGACAGCAGGGACGCCTAAATTTGATTACGAGCTTTTCA
The DNA here is from genome assembly GCA_903920485.1 of uncultured bacterium. Lineage (GTDB taxonomy): Bacteria > Patescibacteriota > Minisyncoccia > Phycocordibacterales > UBA1006 > CAIXMG01. Next base: position 6,912 of record CAIXMG010000041.1, on the reverse strand, counting down.
AGAAAGCTGAGCATGGTGCAGGGGATCCTGGCGCACTTCAAAAGTTGCGAATGTTAGATCAAGAAGCGGGACGGGCAGAGGGGTTGTTTTCGAGTGAAAATAATCGTGCTGCCCAAGAGCTTAAAAAGTATGAGTCTTTGTACCCGTTCGAGATGAGTCTCTTGCAGAACGAGAAGATTTGGATGAATCTTGAACCAGAGGAACAGGTTCAGATTCTTAGCAACGTCACCGATGAGAACATGAGAACTTTCCTTAAGGAAAAATTCGGGATCACGATGCATCTTGAGCAAGAAGAATCCCAATAGGGGATTTTTTGTGATATAATTTTTCCATGTTGAATCCTCTTGCGCACTTGAACGAAAAAACACTTGATGAGAAATCACTTGATCAAAAAGCTACCCGTGACGGGTTTGGCATTGGATTAGTGGAAGCCGGGAAACGTGATCAGAATGTCGTTGCTCTTTCGGCAGACCTGAAGGAATCCACACGTGTGGAAGAATTTGCGAAACTCTTCCCTGATCGCTTTTTTGAAATGGGCGTTGCCGAGCAGAACCTTGCGACGGTCGCATCCGGACTTGCCAATTATGGCAAGATTCCGTTCATCACCAGTTATGCAACATTTTCACCAGGACGAAATTGGGAACAGATTCGAACGACGATTGCACTTAACGACGTTCCCGTGAAGATCGTCGGTTGCCACGCCGGACTTACCGTCGGTCCTGACGGTGCGACTCATCAGGCGATCGAGGACATTGCGACGATGCGCGTCATCTCGAACATGACGGTAATCGTTCCATGCGATGCCAGCGAGGCTCGAAAGGCAACTCTTGCCATTGCGAAAACTGGCAAGCCAACTTACTTGCGATTAGGGCGCTCGAATGTCCCGACGTTTACTACCGACGCAACTCCGTTCGAGATCGGCAAAGCTGTCACCGTGTTTGAGTCTGAAACCTCGGATGTCGGCATCATCGCGTGCGGATCACTGGTCTACCCGGCGATTCTTGCAGCACAGGAATTGGGCAACGAAGGCATCAATGTCACGGTAGTCGATCTGCATACGATCAAGCCCATTGACCGTGATGCGCTGATCGCGCTTGCAAAATCTACAGGTGCCATTGTCACGGCCGAGGAGCACCAGTTGATGGGCGGAATGGGTTCGGCCGTTGCCGAAGTCCTTGCCGAAGAGCATCCCGTGCCTATCGAATTTGTCGCTATCCGTGATGTCTTTGGTCAGTCAGGAACACCTGCTGAACTCATGGCGTATTACAAATTGGACAAGGACAGCATCAAGGTGGCCGTGCAGGATGTTTTAAAGCGGAAATAAGCCCTTTGTGGGGCTTTTTGCGTGTGCTACTATGATTGGTATATGGCTACCGGCTTCGACCACGAACAATTTACCCAGGACATGAAGGACCTCAAGACCTTCTTCGCGGGATTCTTCAAGTCCATGGGATTCGCGTCGAAAAAAGCTGAAGTGGGTGGGGGACCGACGCTTGGTTTCTGGGAAGAGCGGTATATCCGCTTTCGTTTGAACCTTGTCGAGATGGGAATTTCGAAAGTCATCCGAACCGTGATTCTGATCCTTGTGACCGTTGTGATCTTCATTCCGCTTTTCCTTGATTCCGATACCGTGATGAAGATCATCATTGCGTTCATATTCCTCTCGTTTTATACGTGGTTGTTCATGGACCATCTGGTCGTGGACAAGAAGCCGGTCGGTGCGATTGCGGCTCTCTTGGTGAAGATCCAGGATACACGTGTCGCGGGCGGGGAAGCGATTCGAGGTGGCGTTACCAGTGTCGGGCAGAGTCTTCAGCCGTCTCCGAAGGCGCCCAAGAAGGATGCCCCGGCTCCTGCTGCAAAACCTGCATCCGCAGCGCCAGCTACACCGTCGGCAGCTCCAAAACCTTAGCATGTCACGAAAGTAAGAAAAAACCGCGTTCACGCGTCGTACCTTCTTCTGCACAGCCTGCGAGCAGAAAAGGTACAAGCGGGAAAAGCGGTTTTTGCGTAGCCGGAGAAGTTGTTAAAATATTTTCGTAGCCTTGTAATCAGCAGGGGCGGCCTTGAGGTATTCCTCAAGCTTCTCCTTCGTAAGCAACCCCGTCTGTGCACCGACATACTGGACGACATTCATCGAATTGACGGGTCCCCACAGAATCGCCTGTTCCAAAGGAAGTCCCAAGTGAAGGGCGATGCAGATCGTTGACGATGTCGCGTCGCCGGCGCCGGTTCGCGAAACGGGAGGCTTCGGATCAGGATACATGGGAAGCGAGTAGCCGATGCCGTCCTCGCCCGATGCGGTAAGCCCCTTCGGTCCGTCGGTAATGATGACGACCTTTGGTCCGAGTGCACGGATGCCCGCATGCAGTTCAGGGAATTCCGCGGTCGGCTTGTTCAGGATTCGCTGGGCTTCTTCCTTGTTGCAGAAGAACGCGTACGTTGCCGCGTAGACTTCCTTCAGTGCTTCTGCTCCCAATTGCAGTTGAAACGTTCCCGGTTGGAATGCGAGCTTCACGGCAGGGTGCGCCTTTGCCCATGCTGCCATGTCCTTGTGGAACTGGAGCGTGTTGTGCGCGATCGACGTGAAATAGATCCATGCTGGCATGTGCTGTTCCAGCAGATCCGCAGGAACCGCGTAAGGATACTCCGCTTGTTTTACCAAAATGGTTCGTTCCGGCCCGTATTGCAAGACGTATGCGTTGTTGCTTGGCATGGTCGGTTCCTTTTTCATGAAGTAAGGAAGCACCTTTTCAGAAGTCAATTTGTCCCAGATTTTTCGTCCGTCATCATCGTCCCCAGTGATCGTAAGGAGGGCTGATTTCATGCCCAGTCGCGCGCCTGCAACGGCAGCATTTCCTGCGTTGCCGACGGCTACGACAGGTGTGGAGCTCAGGTAGGGAAGCTTGTCGCCAAACTTCATCGAAAGAGTGCAGTCTTCGTTGTTTACGTTGCAGCTGACGGTCGCATCGTCAGGGTCAAGGGCGATAAAGGTGTCGATAAATACGTCGCCGACGGACAGAAAATCAATGGGATCGTTGTTCATATGGCAGAAGTATATCACGGCACCATGACATGGTATACTCTTCTCATGACTGAAAAACCATCATTTTTACACACGGATATCTTCCTGGATTCGGGGGATCCTGCGGAAACGCGCCACGCGCTTGCAGAGCTTGGATTTCTGGACGGCCAGACGACCAATCCGTCATTAGTGGCAAAGAACCCCATGATTCTCGATTTGAAAAGCAAAGGCGCTTTGAGCGAATCTGACATCTGGGATAAATACAAAATCGTTGCAAGTCAGATTCACGAAATCATTCCTCACGGTGCGATTTCCGTCGAAGTTTACGCCGACCTTGAAACGGATTACGACACGATGCTTGATAAGGCTCATGAATTGGCCAGCTGGTTTCCTGGGATCTACGTGAAATTGCCGATTACTCATAACGGATTGAAAGCCGCGAATGCGTTGGTTGCGGAAGGCGTCAACGTGAACATGACGCTGTGCTTCTCGCAGGAACAGGCGGCGGCAGTTCATGCTGCGACAGCGGGCGCGAAATACGGGCAGGTCTTCGTTTCGCCGTTCATCGGTCGTCTGGACGATATCGGCATTCACGGATTGGATCTGATCAAGAATATCGTGTTCATGTACCAGGCATGGGACAGCCACGTGAAAGTCTTGGGTGCAAGTATCCGCAACCTCGATCATTTCTTCGGGTGCATCAATGCGAACTGCAATATCATCACGTCGCCAAAGACGGTGCTCGACCAGTGGGTCGCGCACGGACTCAATAATGATCCGATAAATTACACGGCTGAAATTTCGGAAAAACAGCCGATTCCGTATCGCGAGTTGCCGCTTCAGGATTGGGTGCTGTACGACATCGATCACGACCTTACGAAGAAGGGGATCGAAAAGTTCGCGAGTGATTGGAAGGGATTGTTTTCCTAACAAAAATCTAGAATGGGAAGCTCCCCTTTATAAGGGGAGCTGTCGAGCGATAGCGAGACTGAGGGGTCTACTTGCCATTGAACACATTATAAAAATGCAGGAATCGGTTCGCGATTTCATCCGCGGCCTGATCCTTGGTCCACTCCTTGGACTGGTACTTCAAAAGAGCATTGAGGAAGATCGTGCGTCCGACGGCAAACCCGATGACTCCCGGGGTCATGGCGCCCATCTTCAGCCAGACCTCGACGACCTCGTCGGTCTCGTTGCGTCCGAGACTGATCACGCCGACATTGTCGCGACCGCCGGCTTTTGCAGCTTTTACTACCAATGCATAATCATCCGTATCGAACATCCCCTCGATTTTCCAGATATCGGGTTCGACTTTCGCGCCCTGCATTTCGGTGATCATGCGTGCGGTCAGTGCCGGTCGCAGCTCCGTGTCATAGCGATGCTTGTCACCTTTCAAGCTCGTCAGCTGCGCATCGCTTGCGGGAACCAATGGCTCTATCAAGAATTTATAGCCGTTCGCGTGCGCGTAATCGGACAATTCCCGCAGACCCACCAGGCTTTCGGCATTCAGGTCCTTGTGGTCGTCGACATTGTATCGAACAAGAGCTTTTACGAATGTCGGTTTTACCTTCTCGATCCACGACTTCCAGTCGGCACCGTGCTGAAACTCGAAGTGGGTATCGCCGGAAACTTCCGTGCTTTGCAAGGTGTTATACCCCTTCGCTTTTGCATCGATGAGAATGTCCAGTCCGAACACGTCGTCGACCAGAAGCGCGCTTTCTTCCTTCGGGATGCCAAGGGTCAGCGACTGTTCGTATCCTGCGTACACGATCTTCTTGTATTCGGTCAGCTGTGCCGACTGATCGGGCGTCAGCGGTTCCTTGAAGCCGAGCAGTTCCTCGAAATACGAACGGTGATCGAAGGGGAGGATGCATAATTTCTTGTCATAGCCGAGACCGGCTGGAAGGTTTGATGGGTTCATGGTCTTATTTTATCCCGAATGTCGTCGGAACGCCACCCATGATATACTGCCTCCATGAACATCGAATCCCTTAAGAAGTCATTCGCAGGCGACGTTGACCAGGCACCTGAGACTCTCGACAAATATTCCCAGGATGCCAGCCTGTTTCAGCTGATGCCGAAATTGGTCATCTTTCCACGGAACTCTACCGACGTCCAGGCGGCCGTGAAATGGGCCAGCACCCAGGACGGTGTCTCTATTACGGTCCGATCGGCGGGAACCTGCATGTCGGGCGGTGCGATCAACGAATCCGTCATCATGGACGTGACGCGCTACATGAATCATTTGGGTGAAGTCGACGCGGAAACAAAGACTGTCGTAACGCAGCCAGGCGTTTTTTATCGTGATTTCGAAAAGGCCACATTTGCAAAAAAATTAATGTATCCCGCGTTCCCTGCGTCCAAGGAACTGTGTGCGATGGGCGGCATTGTCGGCAACAACGGTGCGGGTGAAAAGACTCTTCGGTACGGAAAAGCTGAGAACTATGTTATCGCCACGAAGATTGTTTTCAACGATGGTAATGAATACGTTGTAAAACCACTGACAAAAACAGAGATTGATGCGAAGATCGCCCAGAATGACTTTGAAGGTGGCATCTACAAAAGCCTCTTTGATACCATTGAAAAAAATTATGAGGCGATCAAGAATGCGAAGCCAAAGGTCTCCAAGAACTCAGCAGGATATTATCTGTGGAACGTTTGGGATCATGACACGCAGATCTTTGACTTGAACAAGTTGCTGGTTGGTTCTCAGGGAACCTTGGGAATCGTGACAGAAGCGACATTTAAATTGGTGGATGTGGAACCGGTTTCAAACGTCCTTGCCATTTACATGGACAAGATTGACCGTGTCGGTGATCTTGCCGCAAAGCTGGTCTCGTATAATCCGGAAAGCATCGAATCGTTCGACGACTACAGCCTGAAGCTTGCGTTCAAGTTCTTCTTTGACTTCCTCGGGGAGATGGGGCTGTGGCAGTTCATCAAACTTGGCATTGCGATGATCCCCGATGGCATCCTTCTGTTGAAGGGCGGCATCCCGAAACTCATCGTCCTTGTCGAGGTTGCCGGAAATACCGAAGCCGAAGTGAAGGCGAAGCTCCTTGAGATAAATGACGGCATCAAGTCCTTCGGATTCCCGACGCACATCGCGCGCAATGCCTCAGAAGCGGAAAAGTACTGGCGCATCCGCCGCGAGTCGTTCAACCTGCTGCGCAAGCATGTCCACGGGAAACGAACGGCACCATTCATCGACGACATCATCGTTCCGCCAGCAACGCTTCCCGAATTCATGCCGAAGATCCAGAAGATCCTCGATGACAATAAATTGGTCTACAGCATTGCGGGACATGTCGGCAACGGAAACTTCCACATCATCCCATTGATGGACATGCATGTTCCTGAAAATCGCGACCTCATCTTGAAGATTTCTGATCAAGTCTACGATCTCGTGCTTTCCTACGGCGGATCACTGACAGCCGAACACAACGACGGCATTGTCCGGACCCCGTATCTGGAAAAGATGTACGGACCGTTCATTATCGGACTGTTCAAATTCACCAAGACGCTCTTCGATCCAAAGAACATCTTCAATCCCGGAAAGAAGGTCGGTGACACGAGGGATTATCTGAGGGATCATATTAGAATTGAGAAATAGGCGACTAAAATACCCCGTTCAAACGGGGTATTTTACTTATAAATTTTAAATAAAATCCCCTCATCATGGTGCTTGTGGCGATTCTAATATTTGCTATAGTAAGCTAATTATGACGTTAGCGACTCTTTCCAAAAAAACTACAAAAAGCTCAACCGCTTTCCGACTTAAGCGGGTTATTGCCAGCTCGAAAAAAGATAAGGAGTTTTCGCCTGGCTTACTTCGAGAGCTCAAAGCCCGCTCGGCACAGTTGCGTAAGGAAATCAAGAATGGTACC
>CAIXMG010000040.1 GCA_903920485.1 uncultured bacterium | reverse complement strand
TCAAAATGCGATGATGATGACCGTGACGGCGATGAAGATGAATTTCTCGGTTCAGAAGCGACGGACAGGCCATTTTTGCTGAATGTGGAACTTTCTCCACTGAGTGAGGATGAGAATTAAGATCAGGTTATGGGGTCGAATTAGTAATAATGCGGAGATTTTGAATTTATTGTATGCTGTATTTCATGAATCAGAAGATCATATTCGATATTACGTATGAAGATGGGCATTATGTTGCCCAGGCTTCGGGAAAAGATTACGGCATCGTCACGGATGGGAAGGATTTTGAGCACCTCAAAAAGAATATCCAGGAGGCAGTTGCCTTGTATTTGGAGGATGAAAATTTTTCATCCAAGGATTTGTCTTCAGATGTTTCGCTGTCTGCGAATTTCAAAATACCGTTTCCTGCGTAACGTATGCCGAATAAATTAAGGATCCTTTCAGGTGATCAGATGGTCAAGTTTTTTAGTGCGCTTGGATTTGAACTTCGCAGTATAAGGGGAAGTCATATGAAATTAATAAGGGAAACGCCACAAGGAGATCAAATGCTCCTTATTCCTCGCCATAAAACTCCACGAAAGGGTACGATTAAGGGAATATACAATCAGGCGAAGAGGTTTATTCCCGAAAAGGATTTGAAACCGTTCTTCTATACGGAATAAAATTCATATCTAAAAAACCTCCTTGCAAAAGGAGATGCTTTAGACCGTTCTGGAAGGACGCCACCCCCGATCGAAACGGGGCTCCCTTCATGTTAACTTCTTGCGAAGCAATCCAGCTTGGGGCGACTTTCTGGGGTCAGAGCGGATAAGTGGAATATAGCAGAGGGGGAGTATGTAGGTCAAACACCCAAATAATCATTTTTTAGTTTTTGTTTATTTAGTAAAAAATGTTACATTTCTTCATATGCCAGGAGATTCAAGTTTTCTCAACCAATCAAAAACAGCCGCCCCTATTGAAATTCCAAAAGGTAGGTTTTCAGCATGGGAACGTTTGGGCGGTGTCCAGCTCGGAGGAGAGGAGTTCAATTTTTACTTTGGTCAGTCAGATAATCATCACATTGATCTCGGCTTTTCTTATCCTGACGGAACGCGAGACGTATTGGTAAAATCGAAGATTAACTTTAACGAACAAACGCAGAGTCACAACTTTGACCTTGTTCCTACTGATCCCGAATTGCTCAAAAGCCTCGAAGAGAACCGTGAAGGAGAGGCTGTCTATGACCGGTATCTTGATCAGGTAAGTGAAAGAGGTGGAGATTTTCTTGCAACTCTGGATCGTGATAGCCATGTCCACAAGATAAGAACTCATCATTTTGAAATGGGTGAAAACGGCAGGGATATTGAACTTGTCTATCAGACGCGAGGAGGTGACTGCGTACTTGCCAACCTTATTAATACCTGTTCGGTTCAGTCAGAAAATGGAAATATTCCTCTTACCATTAAGGAGGCTCGCGATCTGGCAGTAAGGCTGAAAAGAGAAAGACATGAAGATGCCACTGATATTCTTAACCCCGATGCACCCATTGAGCAGAGAGATGCTTTTTACCTTTTTTACAACAGGCTTGGCACCCGTCCTGCAACAGAAATAGTAGGTCAAGATTACATGATGATAGATGGTACCCTTGGCAGTAACGAGTTGGAGTTGAATCTATTGGATGTGATTGAAAAGACCGTTAGTTCTTCGAATGGGATTTGTACGGTTGGAACGGGCGGGCATTCTTGGAGCATCAAGTATCTTCCAGACGGCAAGCCGGAGCATTTTGCAATCATTGATCCCATGGAACGAGAGGGGCTTATCTTTGTAGACGACGAGGGACTCACAGACTATTTGAAATCGGCGACTCGGGGGTCACGAAGCAACTTCTTTGGATTCATAAACTAACTAAGGGACTAGATTGACACCAAACGCTATTCTTGCTATAGTCCTCCTCGTCACAACACACTTATTCAAGTTGGTTTGAGGCATAGAGAGATCTAGGCAATCTCATTTTATTTATCTATTCTTACGGGAAAGCCTTATCCGTAATTGGAATCATTTCATGAAACACTACAAACCAACGTCCAAATCCCGACGAATGATGTCGGTGGTCACCTACAAGGGTGTCCTCACGGCAAGCGAGCCGCACAAGGCTTTGACCTTCGGGCGAAACAAGCACGCAGGACGAAACAACCGAGGTATTGTCACCGTCCCTCATCAGGGAGGCGGAAACAAGACCCTCTACCGAATGGTGGACTTCAAGTTCAACAAGAAGAACATCCCAGCCAAAGTTGAGACGATCGAATACGATCCGAACCGAACCGCATTCATCGCCCTCATCTGCTACGCTGACGGTGAACGACGCTACATGCTCGTGCCGGCCGACGTGAAGGTAGGCGACAAGATCAGCGTTGCCGCTGATGCGCCTTTGAAACCGGGCAACCGACTTCCATTGCGATCGATTCCGGTAGGAACATTCATTTACAACATCGAACTCTACCCAGAGGGAGGTGCGAAGCTCGTTCGTTCAGCAGGAAACTTCGCACAGCTCCAGGGTCACGACGACAAGAAGGTTCAGATCAAGCTCCCTTCGGGCGAAATCCGAACCGTCTCTGACATGTGCTGGGCATCGGTCGGAACCGTTTCAAACGGGGAACACCAGCTCGTAAACCGAGGTAAGGCAGGTAAGTCACGATGGATGGGCATCCGTCCAACCGTCCGAGGAACCGCTATGAACCCGGTAGACCACCCGCACGGAGGTGGAGAAGGCGTGCAGGGTATCGGACTCCGACGGGGACCGAAGACCCGACACGGAAAGCAGGCCTACGGTGTCAAAACCCGACGACCAAAGAAGTACTCGAACCACGCGATTATCACTCGCCGAAAGACGAAGCGAAACACGCCGAAATAGTTACTCACAAGAATCACCCTTTACACAGGGTGGTTTTTGGTTATGATAAGGAAAAATAACAATAGATATGAATATAATAATGAGCAAGGAGTTCGTTCACGAACTGAAGAGAGATATGCGTATTTTTACCATCACCCTCAACCCTTTGGAAACGCAAGAAATTTTGAAAAGTCCTGCCCATCTGCTGACGGGACCCGTCCAGGGATCGGACGTGAGGTTTCAGATCCTTGATCGCGGAGACAGTATTGAGGCTGAGGAACTGGCCTTCAGGTTGAGTGATTCCAGCACTGCCCTGTATTCAATGGCTATGCCGACAGGATTCAGGAATGACAAGGCTCACCTCAAGTATCTGACGTCGCTGAAGGACGTACCGATGCTTATCGAAAGCGGGGAGCGGGAAGTGCCGGTGGGCTATGTGCGTTTCAAAAAGGCTGCCTGAATTCTCTTTGGTTCCAGAATTTTTAATCAAAGAAAAAGTCCGCTCTTAGCTGAGCGGACTTTAAAATAAGCGGTTGAATTGTTACCTTTTCTTTTTGTACAACAGTTGGACTTGGATCACTGCCTTGCGTTCGAGGTCATTCGTACGACCTTCAGTATCGATTGCTTTGCGTCCTCCCACAGCCTCTACCATTTTCGGCCCCAGGTGGTCGGCGACTCCGTTGGCACGGCGTTGTGCAAGCGTATCATTGTTGCACGTTATGCAGCCAAGCGTATCAGCAGTTCCGATGATTTTTACCTTGAGGCTGCCACCGAACTTCTCCTTGAAAGGTTTGATGACCTCGAGATACACTTTGTTGCCACAGACGTCATAGAAGTCTGCCGTGATCGGATTGTCAGTCTCGAGAACCTTGAAAATCCCCTTGCTCTGCAATCCACATCCTGAAACCTTGATCTCAAGGGTGCTGTCGTCTATTGCCTCAACCTGCACGCATGCATGAAGGGCGTCGTGAAGATCAAGTTCGTCCTGAAGTTCGTCCTGGAGAATTGGCGAGATCTTTTTGAGATCGAGCTTGGCATTCGCAGGCAGTCTTCTGATGATGGTCGTTGTGGTTGAACCTTTCTCCTTCTCCTTGGCCTGATTGGCATTAGGAACGGTCGAATTTGGTTTGAGAGGGTCCTTCCTTTTAATGCCGCCGTCAGCTTGTGACTTTGTGTCACGCTCTGCCAATTTCGGTACCGTGTCGTCAATGGTCTCTACATGGAGAATACAGCGATAATAGTCCTGCAGCTCCATGACCATGGAATCAGTCAGCCCGATCCGGTCATAATACTTGCTGTCGCCGAGCGCTTTTGACTGCCTGTACAGTTTGACGAGGCTCAACTTCATCTGATCGTTCAGGAGGTCGTTTTTGTTTCGCTGGGTTTTGGTTTTTCTGACCAGCGTGATCATCTGGCGGTTCCTTGTCGCAAGGTCAAAGAAGATGGCCTGAGGGATCAGATGGTCCCTGACGTTTCCCCAGGTTCCGTATCCCAAATTCAGTGCGTCCTGTACAGCGGTAAGATCTCCGTAATTGATCCTGATCCAGATTTGTGTTGGCGCGTCCAGGTCGCGCTGATCCTTGTCGCGGATGACATCTTTGACGGTACCACAGGTGCTCGTATCCGGGATGTCCCCTGCTTTTTCAGGACAGCTGCAATCCCAGTGGCTCCGGAACTTGTGCAGATAGCACTGCTCCTGCTGCCTCCAGAATTCGCAGTATTTACGATCGTCACGGATGTAGTCCTTGAGACTTTCGGGGAGCAGCAGCCAAAGGTTGTTGCGCTCCTCGAGAAGCCTTGGGATTTCTTGCAGGTACACGTAGTCTGATTTCCAAAGGTCCTGCTGGACCCGGATCGTCAGATACCTGAGCATCTGCTCGGCATCCTTCTTCTGCTCGGCATTCGGTTCGGCATACTCCCTGTAGGCCTTGTCCGTGAGGTACTCGAATCCGATGGCGGGGAATGGTTCCGCTGTGAAGCGGAAGACAGAATCCCAACCCTGTTGGGCGGCGATTTCCGGATACCATTCCGACAGCTTCGGATCAGGGTAGGTACTGTCCATGGCGGTTATCATCGACGGTGTCAGTGCCTCTGATTCGCGGACGTCACCCTTGATTTCCGTTACCCTCTTTGGATTTGCCTGATACAAGATCTTTTCCTGTGCCAGATGGTCCATGGGAGTGAGAGAGCGGGGCTTGAACTTGCCTTCTATCTCTGTTGCCTGGTCGAGGGCTGACTTGCCAGACCGGTAAGCCTTGATTAGCTGGGCATTTTGGGCCAGCACCGCGGTACCGTACATGACGACAGCCGCAACAATGAACATTTTTCTCATCTTTTTATTTTTTTGTTTTTGAGGTGATTGAAATAGTCGAATTTTCTTATTTTGTCTGCATATTAACATTTATATATAAATAAGTCAAGTCCTTCCTTGCCCCAATCGCTTGAAATCCCAACGTGGTTCATTGACAAACCATCCTTCATTTGTTAGGATACTGCTTGTCTTGTTTCTCACCCTAGACAGTACCCCGATGGACCTTTGGACCGTTACTTCCTAAAGTTCTGGACGGGGTGCACCTATTAGCCGACAGTTTTTTAACGTGCACTGCGAAAGCATCACACATTCAATAAATGACACGTTCACTGAAGAAAGGTCCTTACGTCGACTTCAAGCTCTTGAAGAAGATCGAAGGAAAGAAGCCGCTTGAAACCGGCGTTATCAAGACTTGGGCTCGCGCATCAGTCGTGACCCCGGAAATGATTGGTTTCACCTTCGGCGTTCACAACGGCCGAAAGCACCTCGAGGTAGTCGTTGTCGAGGACATGGTCGGACACCGATTGGGAGAATTCTCGCCAACGCGAACCTTCCACAAGCACGGAGGAAAGATGCAGAAGGAGATCGAGCAGAAGGCAAAGGCAGCTGAAATCGCTTCTGCTAAGGCCGCTAAGACAGCTCCCGCAGCTGCTCCTAAGAAGAAATAGTTCTTCGATTCACTCAGAATAAATATATGAAAGCAGAACTCAAAAACTACCGACAGTCGCCCCGAAAGGTCCGACTGGTCGCCGATGTCGTTCGCGGCAAGAAGGTGGCAAACGCGCTGACGGAACTCCAGTTCCTCGGCAAGAGAGCTGCCCTCCCGTTCGCGAAACTCATCTCTTCAGCCGTAGCCAACGCTAGCCATAATCACAAGGTTTCGGTCGACAGCCTGGTCATCAAGAGCGTTTCCGTCACCAAGGGTCCGACGTTGAAGCGCATCAAGCCTCGATCACGAGGAATGGCCAACCGAATTAACAAGCGAACGAGCACCCTCAAGGTAGAGCTCGCAGTAAAATAATATGTCACAAATCGTACATCCCTACGCACACCGACTCCCCTTGATCCGAGACTGGAAGTCTCGATGGTTCAAGTCAGGGAAGGAATACCGAGACCTCTTGCGAGCCGACATCATGGTCCGCGAATTTCTCGAGAAGAAGCTCCGAGGCAGCTATGTCTCAGAGATCGAATTCGAGCGAAATCAGAAGTCGACCCGACTGATCATTGCGACATCCCGACCGGGAATGCTCATCGGCCGATCAGGCGAAGGCGCAACCAAACTCAAGAACGACCTGGTCAAGTTCATGAAGAACAAGGCCATTCCCGTTCCCGAAGACCTCAAGATCGACATCGTCGAAGTAACCAATCCTGATGCCAACGCGAAGATCGTCGCCTTTTCGGTCGCAGAAATGCTCGAGAAGCGAATGACCTTCCGACGAGTCATGAAGACGACTGTCGAGAAAGTGATGCAGGCCCGAGGCGTGAAGGGTGCAAAGATCGTCCTGTCAGGACGATTAGGGGGCGCCGACATGTCACGACGCGAGGAGCTGAAGCTGGGAGGAATTCCGCTTCAGTTCATGCGAGGCGACGTGGACTACGCGACCGAAACGGCGCGCATGCTCTACGGCGCGATCGGCATCAAGGTCTGGATTTACAAGGGTGACACACTCGTTACGCGAGGTAATCAGAAATAAACCTTTATGCTATTTCCAAAGAAAGTTAAGCATCGAAAGTGGCAGACAGACCGACGAAACCCGAAAAAGAAGCTCGTCGCAACACGAGGAACCGAGCTTCAGTTCGGATCCTTCGGGCTCCGCGCGACGTCCGCAGAACGAGTGAAGTCAAACCAGATCGAAGCTGCCCGAAAGGTGGTGTCTCGAACTCTCGGTAAGGCTGGAAAGTATTGGATCCGAATCTTCCCCGACCGACCGGTGACCGCAAAGGCCGCAGAAGTCGGAATGGGTAAGGGTAAGGGTGACCCGCAGGGATTCTGCTTCCAGGTAGAACCGGGACGAATCCTCTTTGAGGTCGATGGAGTCCCAGAGGCCGTGGCGAAGGAAGCCCTCCGAAAGGCAGGCTGCAAACTTCCGCTCAAGGTCCGCATTATTAGCCGAAACGACATGTAATGGTATGAAAAAGACAGAAACAACCACACCCGTAAACCGAAAAACATTGCAGGGTACCGTCGTCTCGGACAAGATGCAGAAGACTCTCGTCGTTACCGTCAAGCGCTTCATCAAGGACCCGAAGTACGGAAAGTACCTCAAGGTTTCGAAGAAGTACAAGGCCCACTACGAAGGAGATTCCATCAAGGTCGGTGACGCCGTCACCATCGCTGAGTGCCGACCGCGGTCGAAGGACAAGCATTTCGAAGTAATCACTGCATAATTATATGATTCAAGTTGGAACAAACGTAACGATCGCCGACAACACCGGTGCCAAGAAGGCGCGAGTGTTCAAGGTGCTCGGAGGTTCGAAGCGCCGCTATGCGTCACTCGGTGATGTTGTCGTCCTTTCAATCAAGTCAGCTGAACCCCGAAAGGCGGTGAAGAAGAAGGGCGTTCACAAGGCCGTCGTCGTACGAGTCAAGATGGCCTACCGCCGAAAGGACGGTTCGTACATCCGGTTCGACGACAATGCCGTGGTCATTCTTGAAAAGGACCAGGAACCGAAAGGAGGTCGTATCTTCGGACCAATTCCCCGAGAACTCGGAGAAAAGGGTTATCAGAAAATCGTGTCCCTCGCACCCGAGGTTCTCTAAAGATTTATGATCAAGAAAGGAGATACCGTCATCGTCATCGCAGGATCCGACAAGGGAAAGAAGGGTACGGTTGCGAAATCGCTTCCCAAGACTTCCCAGGTCATCATCGAAGGCGTAAACGTGAAAAAGAAGCACGCGAAAGGCAAGACGACCGACGCCGTCGGAAAGATTGTCGACGTAACCAAGCCGATTCACGTGTCTAACGTGAAGAAAGCCTAATCGTATGGATACACTCAAGCAAAAAGCAGCAGGAGCATTTGACGCGCTGAAGGGCGAGTTCAAGTACAAGAACAAGCTCGCGTCGCCTCGCATTCAGAAGGTGATCGTATCGGTTGGTACGGGATCCGGAATGAAGAAGGACAAGACGAAGAACACGTTTGTCATGGATCGCCTTACGAAGATCGTCGGTCAGAAGCCTTCGGTCAAGTCGGCAAAGCAGTCCATCGCGTCGTTCAAGATCCGACAGGGAGATCCCGTCGGAGTTGTCGTCACCCTTCGAGGCGAACGAATGTGGTCATTCCTCGACAAGCTGGTAAACGTGGCACTTCCACGAACCAAGGACTTCCGAGGAATCACCCGATCATCAGCCGGAGACCTCGGCAACATGACCATCGGAATTCGTGAGCACACGATTTTCCCGGAAACGTCCGACGAGGAAATCTCGAACGTCTTCGGTCTCGCGATCACCATCGTGACGACCGCCAAGACGCGGCCTGAAGGACTCGCATTCTTCGAATACCTCGGATTCCCCCTCAAAAAGGAAGACGAGTCAAAGAAGCGAAAGACCCGAAAGCGAGGAAAGTAACCAGAGAGCACCCGGAAGGGTGCTTTTTACTGCGCACGGCGGTTTATTTGACAGTCTTTGTCGATAAAGGATACACTGTGGCTGTTACTCAGCTAATCATATATCTATGCTCGAAGGCTACAAAACAAAAACAAAGGAGGTTTCGGCGGCGGAACAGGCGAAGAAGGATGCGGAGGCAGGAATCGTACCGGGCCCTGCACCAAAAACCCTCAATGAAATCCTGAAGGACCAGGATGAGTCGGCCCTTTTGGGACGGTTCATGGAAGTCAAAAATGATCATGAGCTCGCGGGAAGAATGGCCACAGGAACCTTGAAACAAGAAGACCTCGATAAGCTCGAAGACTATCGGAAGGATAATATCGAAAAGATCGGCCAGGTAAAGTCTCTTGAGACGACCATCACTCCCGAATACGTAAAGGAATTTGCCGCACATTCTGAGGAATTCCAGAAACTGGTGAATTTGGTGGGGCCTGAAAAGGCTGCCAACGCGATCAAGAGTCAGCTTCGTGAGGTTGTCGCATCTGATCCTGCTCGTTTTGAAAACATGCACGCCTCGCTTGAAAAGCTTTCAAGTTTCAAGTCAAAAGAAATGAAGAATCTTGAAACCAGGATTCGCGAACAGTGCAAGGAGTTCAAGACGAACCTGAAGGACGAGGATTATGCAGCTGCAATGGCGGTTGCCGACCCTGCGGAACGGGAAATAGCTCTTCGCAAGAAGGTACGAGGGTCGTTTGGATTCTTCCGGAAGGCTGCTGACTATGTTTCATTCGGCAAATTCTCAAAACCGGCCGCCGAGGAACTTGCGAAGAACAAAGCTGAGATGGATAATGTCATCAAGGGCCTCGACGATCACATTGGTGCGATGGGCGGAACGCTCAACGCGATGATCAGCGAAAATGCCGATGTACGAAAGGCGTTCGCCCGGGAACTCATCGACGAGAAAATACCAAAGGCAGCTCCTGAAAAAGGGTTCGAATCGATTAAAAAGGAAACTAAGGATCTTGATACGGCTTGGGTTTCCTTCCGCTCCAGTAATAATTTTGACGCACAACTTCCCGCCCAGCAAGATGCCTTGAGGGAACAGTTCCGAAAGGAGACCAAAGAGGCTCAGAAGACTAAGCCTGCCAAGAAGGGAATCTTCGCACGCATCTGGGCGGTATTCTTCGACAAGGCCGTCGAGACCAAGGAACTTAACTAATCAATCATCATGAATAACCCATCATACGATCAGTTTCTCGATGTCCTCGCGACAGGCGATGAAGCTCAGACCGTCGCATTTCTCGAAGCTCACCTGAAGGAACTCCCGGAGGATCTTCAGGAAAAAATCGTTTTTGCCCTTTTCGAGGATTCAGTAGGGAAGCAATTAGAGGAACAGGAAGCTCTTGCTTCAGCTCAGAAGGAAGGCTTGGACATTCTTGCAAAACTCCAGGCAGCAAAGAAGATGTACGAGGAAGCGCAGCAGGCACAAGCTTTGAAGGAAAGCCTGGGTGCATAACGAAACTAAAACCCCCAATGGGGTTTTAGTTTTTTACCTTATACACCCTCGCCCCGTCCCAATCGCCTGCAAACGTCTTTTCAATTGACGCGATGATTGCGGGATCCGAAACGAAGATGCCCAACTCCCGGTTCTTCTCGAGGGAATAGAAGGAAAAGTTCTGCGATCCGACAAACGCATAATCGTCGTCAGCAATAATCATCTTCGCGTGGATGTATTTCTTCTTCGAGCTGCCGGCATAAGTTCGCAGACCAACACCCCCTTGCACCAGATTGTTGAACGCCGGCTTGTACGTGGTGGCATAGCTCATCGTAACACGTACTCGCACACCGTTTTTTTCTGCGGCGATCAGTGCTTGTGTGATCGAATCATCGGCCATTTCCTCGTTATACACGTCGAGCGTTTTGTTCGCGCTTTGAATAACTAGGAGCATTGCCGTTTCCGATCCGGGACTCCATACTAAATTGTCGCCATTACTTGAAATAATTTGCTTACCATTCCAGTCATCATTGAACGTGGCTTCGATGGCATTCACATCATTTGTATCATTGTCGAGGATGCCAACGTCGCGGCTGGTCGCGTAATACTTCTTCGTAAAGTTGAACGTCATGATGAATGCCTCACGATCATCAATTACCATTGTCTTTTGGTGAGTCAGTGAAAAGTAACTTGGTGTGTATTTCACGGAAATATTTTTATCCTGAAGCAGCTTCATGGTTACCGCCTGTTTCACATCGGTTTTTCCGCCATATCCCTTGTTTAAAAGTACGCGAACGGAAACGCCGCGGGCTTGTGCATCACTGAGAGCGTTCACGATGTCGGGATCGTCGAATTCGTACATGACCAAGTCGATTGAATGGGTCGCTCCCTTGATCAGTTTGAAAACGCCTTGCATATGATCGTCGGGCTCGGTGACCAGCGAAACGGTTCCTGGCGGCTCGACGGGGTGGGGTAGTACCGTGATTTCGTTGTGCAATGGGGCTTGCCCGGCTGGTTGGCTTGTGGGGCCGGGAAGGACCTTGCCAATAAGAATCACCAGAAAAAGGAATATCGCTCCCAGGATCCACTTGGAATATTTTGCTGTGAAGGACTGCTTTTCGTTGTGCTTTTTCATGCCGCCAGTGTAAACCAGGGGCATAAAGGCTTTCTCAAGAAATTCCTTGCAAAATATTTAAAATAGTGTAGAGTACACAAGTCTTTTATGGCGATCGGGGTCTGTCCCTGAAACCCATGGCTGGACGTTTTCCTGGAGAAATCCTCGAAATCAGTTTATACGCAATGGACGAGACACCCGTGAGTACAAAGGGAATCCTTTTCTCCACTCGCTGTCCCGTTCGATAACTCATCTAATTAATGCCAACAGTAAATCAGCTAGTAAAGAACCGACGAAAGTCAGTCACGAAGCGATCAAAGGCAGTTGCTCTCCGACGAGGATTCAACGCCCTTGAGAACCACCCGACGTTCAACCCTGCGCCGTTCAAGCGAGGGGTCTGCACGAAGGTAACGACGACCACGCCTAAGAAGCCGAACTCTGCCGTTCGAAAGATCGCCCGAGTTCGCCTTACTAACGGAATGGAAGTCACTGCCTACATTCCAGGAATCGGACACAACCTCCAGGAGCACTCGGTGGTCATGATCCGAGGAGGGCGAGTGAAGGACTTGATCGGGGTACGGTACACCGTCGTCCGAGGAGTCCTCGATGCCCAGGGAGTTGCCAAGCGAGCCAATGGTCGATCACGTTACGGAGTTAAGCGACCGAAGGTAGCTAAGAAGTAGTAGTTCGACAGAGCTCACTATAATCAATATATATGCGAGGAAAAGTAAAAAATCGAAACATGCCGCAGCCTGACTCGATTCACGGATCGACGAAGCTTGCGAAGTTCATCAACGTGATCATGTGGGACGGTAAGAAGGAGACTGCCCGAAAGGTGGTCTACGGAGCGTTCGACATCATCAAGGAAAAAATTGAGGACGCAAACCCTCTTGAGGTCTTCGAGCTTGCGCTCAAGAACGCGGGTCCGACGGTGGAAGTCCGCTCACGACGAATCGGTGGTGCGAACTACCAGGTTCCTCGAGACGTCCGACCGGAACGACGATTGGCGCTTGCCACCCGATGGATCATCGACGCAGCCCGAACGAAAAAGGGCCAGCCGATGCACCTCAAGCTTGCTGACGAGCTGATCGCGGCTTCGAAGAACGAAGGCGCGGCAGTCACGAAGCGAGACAACACCCACAAGATGGCGGAAGCCAACAAGGCCTTTGCCCACTTTACGTGGTAATTCACAAGGTGAATTATTCCGAGCTTGTCGAGGAATAGCAGATTTCTCCCGACTTGCCCTGCGTAGCCTTACGCGGAGCAGGGAAGGGGGATTTTTGTTATTGAAAATAAGGATGGATTTATACACATATTGCACCAAGCGACCTGTCTGGACTAATATATCTAAAAATGCTAATATTTTAGATATATGGAACTTGAGACTTTTCCAGTCAAAAACCAAAAACCTTTTCCCCTTAAAAAACTTCCTCCGAAGGAGGATTATTTGAGTGGGGAGATATATAAGGAACTGCTAGAGGCTCGAATACAAATTGCTGAGCTTAAGGGCTATTGTCTCGATTATCCTAATCCGCTTCTCTTGCTTTCGCCTTCGATTATTAAAGAATCTCTTGCAAGTTCTGAAATAGAGGATGTGCATACAACCCTTATTAACGTATTGCAAAACTCTTTGTTGCCAGAGTCTGAACGTAGAAGCGCCGATAAGGAGGTTTTGCGCTATCGCGAAGCTATTTCATTCGGATTCAGCGAGTTGCAAAAACGTCCAATCATAGGAACTCGCCTTATGCTGGGAATTCAGGGTACTCTTATGCAAGTAGAAGGGAGTGGCTTTCGTAAAGACCAAAATGCTATTGTTAATCCTAAAACGAAGGAAATAATTTTTGTTCCTCCTCGGCCTCAAGATATTGAGGCGTTGGTAAAAAACTGGGAAGAATATGTAAATGTGGCATCAGATGACATAAAACACGACCCTTTGATTAAGGCGGCGATTGCCCATTACCAGTTCGAGTCAATTCATCCTTTCGACGACGGTAATGGAAGAACGGGTCGCATCCTTATGGTTCTGCAACTGATACATGCGGAGTTGTTAACTGTTCCAATACTTTACATAAGTGGTTATATCAATAAAAACAAGACTGAGTATTATCAACTACTTCGCAATATAACTAATAAAAACGAATGGAAAGAATATGTCCTTTTCATGATTCGTGGATTTAAAGAACAGGCAGTTATAACAAAAAAACATTTGCTTGATACTAAGGTTTTGTTTGAGGAAACGAGAAAAAAGGTTAAAAAGGATATGCCAGAGATTTATTCCCATGAATTAATTGAGGCCATTTTTACTATCCCCATCATTACGCCTACCGCCTTGGCTGCTAAAATTGGGGTTTATTATACGACTGCAGGAACGTATCTTAAAAAGCTGCAGTCTGCTGGAATCATGAAATCTCAGAAATATGGTAAGTATCAGATGTATGGGAACACAAAACTTATTAATCTTCTAAATAAGTAAGTTCATTCTGAATATTTCTAACAAAAAATCCGCCATGGGCGGGTTCTTTGCTGGCACTTGGCTACAGTTTGTACAAAAGACCGTGAGAGGGCAAGCCCATCCAGGTGCCGCAAGTAGTATACACAAGGAATTTTGTGAGTCAAAATAGCCTGGACAAACCCTTTATTTTTCCTTGATATGCGAATGGCTTTATATAGCCTCTATGATATAGTCGTAAATATGAAAAAGCTTTCAAATTTGATATTCGTTCACCGAGAGGGACTTGAACAAAAATGGTGGCATCGATTGGCGAAGGTGTTGATTTGGGGGAGTACTGCTGCGGTCTTAATTTTAGGCTTTATTTTGTTTTATAATACCCAACCAAAATTGGACACTGTCGCTAATCAAGGCCTGAATGCTTCAGAACTGAATATAGATAACGGTAATTATATTGGTCATACAAGATTTGTTAGTGAGACTAATCAGTTAGTTCAATATGGTTACTCAAATAATAAGTCAGTGAATAAGATTTCAAGCGTACTTAACAAATTTTATTCACAAGGTGCTCAGGATATTAAAAGTGAAGCCATAACGGCGGGTTATAGCGATGCCGAAGTCACCACCATTGTTCAAGAATATCAAAC
>CAIXMG010000039.1 GCA_903920485.1 uncultured bacterium | reverse complement strand
GAAGCGCTTCCGCGAGCGCGGCTACAACCAAGCAGAATTGATTGCCCGTCCGCTGTCGCGTGCGTTTGGTCTTTCGCTTGCGACGAATGTTCTCATCAAGGCAAAACATACCCGCAAGCAAGGAACGTCGAAGTCAACGGAGGAACGCCAGGCGAATGTTGTCGGCGCATTTCGAGTAAAAAATTCCTATCTTATCCAAGACAAGAGCATCATTCTCGTCGACGACATTACCACCACGGGATCGACGCTTTTGGAAGCGCAGAAAACCCTCCTTGCCAGTGGGGCAAAAAGGGTTTTGGCATGGACGGTGGCTAATTAAGTCTACTCCCCCTCAATCACGAACTCGCCATATGCCTGACGAGACACTTGCCCAACCAAGACTCCGGCATGATTGCAGGGTGGTACCACAGCACATCAGGAATGTTTTCTAACTGCCGGGATGTTCAATTCTATGTCCTTCCTGTTCCTCAGGGTGAATGTCAGGAAAAACGTCACGATGAGAAGAATGATATCGAACGTGAACTTTTTTCGCATTGCCACCACCATTGATTCTTTGGCATCATCTTTCACCGCTTGCAACTGCGAATCAGAAAATGTCGACAGTGCAGCATCGCGGGAAAAATCTCCAAACTCTATTTCCGATATGTTTTCCTTAGCAATCGCAAGAACAGTAACTTTTTGGGAATCACTGAGGACGGGACTTTTTTGAATGGTCGCCATGAAGCGCGCGGTCAACGTCGAAAGGATAATTGACCCCGCAATCGCAACGGCCACTGCCAGCGAAAGCTGACGAAGGGTATTCAAGATTCCCGACGCCTCCCCTGCCTGATCCACAGAGACCGCAGAAAGCGTAATATTGGAAAGCTGTGCAGCAAGGATGCCTACCCCGAGTCCAATCAGAATAAACCCTGGAATCACCGTGTGCGACGTGGTCGAGACCGAGATCTCGGTCCACAACAGGATAATTCCTACGATGGCGACGACATAACCGCTCTGCATGACAGGTCGGGCACGAAAGTATTTTCCCAAATAGGTAGAAACCTGGGATCCTGCGAAGATCATGATCGTATAAGGCACGAGCGTTATTCCGATATCCAAAGCCGAGAGCCCGCGGATCGCCTCGAAAAAGATAGGAAGTGCGAATCCGACCCCACCGAGCGCCAAATACTGGGAGCAGTTCGTAAGAAGACCGCCCGAGAATTGCCAGTTACCAAAAATTGAGAGCGAAATCAGCGGTGTCTTTCCTGCTTGTTCGCGATGAATTTCCTGAAATCCGAACAGGACAAGGACAACCAGTCCAAGGATGATCGCCAAAAAAGCAATGGACATATTTCCAGGTAGAGTCACCGCATGCTGCCCAATGGAGAATATCTCTTTCGCTCTCAACCAGCCATAGTCGGATGATTCAATAATGCCGAAAACAACCAGGAATAGTCCAATCGTCGAAAGCGCGATCCCAATGAAGTCAAACTGCTTCTTCTCTTGCCGATCAGAGGACTCCTTAACAAAAACCGACCCTGCCAGCAAGATGATGACAATGACTACATTGATGAGAAACCCGTCGCGCCACGTATAATTTGTCGTAAAAAATCCGCCAATCAATGGCGCGATGGCATATGCAAGAGACCCAATCCCTGTCCACATTCCGAATGCGAACGCACGGGCTTGTCCCGAATAGTTTGCAATGATCAAAACGGCACTTGTCGTTGTCATCAAGGCCGCTCCAAATCCCTCAATAACGGATTCACCGATGATGAGCACCGGAACCGAATGGCTGAGTGCCGCAATAAGCGAACCTATTCCGAACAATGCCGCGCCAATCATGAAAACTCGCTTGCGTCCCAGCAGGTCACCCAATCGTCCGCCTGTGATCATGAATGACGCCAGCACCAGCGAATACGCCGCAATTACCCACTGCAGACCTTTTATGGTCGTGTGAAAATCGGCTACCATTGTAGGAAGCGCGACGTTCAGCAAGTTGGTATCAAGTGCCGTGATGAACACCGCCAAGCAGGCAATGACCAATGGCAACCATTTCTTCAGCCAGTTTGTGGAAGACGTTTCATGTATCATGCCCCCATTGTAGAGGAAACGAAGACCACATCAAAGCAAGATCGTCTGTGAGCCATTGAAGGGAGATGCTGTCAAAAGGAAAACTTTCACTCGACACCAGCTTCTCAATGCGGAGGATGTGAGATTCGAACTCACGGAGCCGATAAAGGCTCGACAGTTTAGTAAACTGTTGATTTAAACCGCTCATCCAATCCTCCTCGGGCAAAATAATAACATGGTTGCGGAGACGGAGGGATTCGAACCCTCGAGGGCTTTAAGACCCTGCCTCTTTAGCAAAGAGGTACGTTCGACCACTCTGTCACGTCTCCGTATGATGGGCACGCTTCACTGTATCACAAATCCCGTTTTTTGCCAGCAGGTGCGGTAAAAGCCCCTTGGTCCTGAAGATCAAGGGGCTTTTATGCATTTGTGAACGGAACCTAGTGAAGTTCCAGACGCCTGGTGGTAACGCTCATGCCGCTGGTCAGCGTTACAAAGTAGAGACCGGGAACATACTTATCGATCGTGATCTCCGTTTCTGATGACGTGGCGAGGGCTGTTTTGACGGTCTCGCCGATCACGTTCGTGACTGTAACCGTTCGGTTGGCATCAGAACCTTGCATATTTAGGTAGAAGGTACCTGATGCAGGATTGGGATAGAGCGCGAAGTTGGTCGAGGGCTGAACAGACTGGGCAACGACGCAGAAGGTTACGAGCATGCTGGTAACGACTGCCAGGGAGGTAAGTAAGGTCTTTTTCATTTTTTACAATTTAAGGGTTAATTAAAATTGAGAACGAAAGACATCTAACTAGACTCAGGATATGCCTATTAGATTGCCATGTCAACCACCACCCTATATACTTAAGGCATGGATCTTTCCTCACGCATCAAACTCCTTGAAGAAGAGAATCGGCAGCTGCGCGCCGAGAACCAGGCGAAGTCCGACTTCCTCTCGATCACGGTGCACCAGCTTCGGACGCCGCTCTCCGCAACCAAGTGGATCTTCAAGATGATGATGGACGGCGACCTGGGTGCCGTCACCCCCGAACAGAGGAATATCATCGCCCGCGGCTTCGAATCGAACGAGCAGATGATCCGTATGCTTGCCGAAGTGTCGAACGCGAACCACGTTTCCGAATGGAAGATGGCTTTCAAACCGGGACCCATGGACATCATTGAATGCATCGATGGCGCACTCGGTTCGTTTGCCGGCGAAGCAAAGACGAGGAACGTCACGCTATCCTTCCACGGAAACCATTCCCTCCCCCGCGTCATGGCCGACAAGGAAAAGGTGTGCCTGGTCATTCAGAACCTTGTCGAGAACGCGATCAAGTACAACCGCAAGGGCGGAACCGTCACCATCGCAGCCGAAACGTTCAAAGAATCGCTGGTGGTTTCCGTAACGGACACGGGCATCGGCATTCCGATTGAGGCACAGTCCCACATCTTCTCAAAGTTCTACCGGGCCAAGAACGCGGAAGTCGCGGACAAGGGCACTGGGCTCGGCCTCTTCGTCGGCAAGGAGATCATCGAGGGCAACCACGGAAACATCTGGTTCGAAAGTACGCCCGACATCGGAACCACATTTTTCTTCTCGTTGCCCCTTGCTAAGTAGCTCCGCTTTTTTTCATCGTACCCCCTCGGCCTACGGCCACTCCCCCTTGCCAGGGGGAGGCAGAACTCTCAACGGGGAATCATATGCTCGATGTCTGCCCTCCCCTATTTAGGGGAGGTGCCCGTAGGGCGGAGGGGTACGATGATTTTGTGTTATGGGAAATTTTGGTGTATAGTACCAACATATGTCACAGAAAATACTTATCATTGAGGACGACGACTTTCTCCGAAGCCTTGCCGTCACGAAACTTGAGAAGGAGGGATTCCAGGTAGTAACGGCCGGAAACGGACAGGAAGGACTCGCGGCAGCCCAGCAGGCCATCCCCGACCTCATCATCCTTGACCTCATGCTTCCCATCATGACCGGGTTCGAGGTGCTCAAGAACCTCAAGGCAGCCGATGCGACCAAGTCCATCAAGGTGATCGTCTTCTCCAATCTCGGCGAGGAGTCCGACATCAAGACCTGCCTCGATTTGGGGGCGAACGACTATCTCATCAAGGCGAACTTCACCCTTGATGAACTGGTGGAAAAGATCAAAGGACTTCTCAAGTAAAAAATCCCCTAGGGGATTTTTTGCTATACTGTGCCAATGCTTCCCACGACCCCCATCGAAAAAATTGCCCGTCTGACCGATGACCAGAAAAAGGCGCTTTTTCGTCTGCGCATTTTAACCGCAAAAGACTTGCTGTACCACTTCCCCGTCCGTTACAGCGACATGAGCATGCTCTCCAACATCGAAACCGCCGAAACCGGAACTTCAGTAACGTTGTACGGAAAGCTTTCAAAGCTTGAAACAAAAAAAGGCTTCAAGTCAAAGATCCCCATGTCCACCGGAACCCTTGAGGATTTTTCAGGACAGAAAATAAAAGTCGTCTGGATGAACCAGGCCTACATGGCCAAGATGTTCAAGAACGGCGACACGGTGAAGCTCACGGGCAAGATCAGCGACGGAAATTACGGTAAGTCGCTGGTCAACCCGGAAATCGAGCGCGCGCCCGACATGCCCATCGACGTGCATCATAGTCTTTTCGAAGGTGTGTCCGGCTCCCCCTCTTTCAGAGGGGGCTGGGGGGTGTCTGGAGAGGGGCTGGGGGCAAGGTCTTTCTTCGGCTACCCCGTCTACAACGAGACCCGCGGCATCACCAGCAAGTGGATGTACCACACAATATTGAAATTGCTGGGACAGCACCTGCATGAACAGCTGGTTGACCCAATTCCCGACGACATCCTTAAGAAATACAAACTGCCGAAACTTGCGACCGCGCTGGTGTGGATTCACAACCCCGAAAAGAAGGAGCACGCCGAGGCTGCCCGCAAGCGTTTCGCCTTCGAGGAAATCTTCCTCATCCAGCTGTCACGCCAAAGCGAGCGAAAACAATATGAAAGCCTTTTCTCGTACCAATTAAAGATCCCGAAGACGGATATTGCGGACTTCATGTCCCGCTTCCCTTTCACGCCGACCAAATCCCAAACCGATGCCATCGACACCATCCTGAAGGACTTTCAGATGGACAAGCCCATGTCGCGCCTGATCGAGGGTGACGTAGGTTCCGGCAAAACCTTCGTGGCTGCAACGGTCGCGTTTGCGGTCATTAAAAATCGTCCAGAAGGCCAGAACTTCGGAAACCTGCAAGTCGCCTACATGGCACCGACCGAAGTCCTTGCGACCCAGCTATTCGAAAACTTTGTCGAGTATTTCAAGCATACGGGAATCTCGATCGGCCTGCTTACGGGATCCGGCTGCCGCAAGTTCCCTACCAAGGTCGCATCGGCCCAAAGGCCTTGGACTGAAATTTCACGAACCCAATTGTTGAAATGGGTAAAAAACGGCGAGATTCCTATCCTGATCGGAACGCATGCGCTTATTCAAAAGTCTGTCGCGTTCCAGGACTTGGGGCTGGTCATCATCGACGAACAGCATCGCTTCGGAACGAACCAACGCATGAAGCTTGCAAAGAAAGAAGGTCATGCGCCGCATTACCTTTCGATGACCGCGACGCCGATCCCCCGCACGCTGGCCCTTACGATGTACGGCGACTTGGATCTGACCGTGATTGATCAAATGCCGAGCGGTCGTAAACCGGTCATTACCGAGATTGTTCCGAATGCCGTTGAAAAACGCGCGATTGCCTATGAAAAAATAAAAGAAGAACTTGCCAAGGGCCGACAGGCCTATGTCATCTGTCCGCGCATCGACGAACCTGATCCTGACCAAGAACAGGCCATGATTGCAAAATCCGTCGTGTCTGAAGCGGCCCGACTTGAAAAAGATATTTTCAAGGGATACCGCATCGACATTATGCACAGCAAGATGACTCCTGCGAAAAAGACAGAAGTCATGAAGAGGTTTTCCGATCATGAGATCGACATCCTGGTTTCCACGTCGGTGGTGGAGGTCGGAGTAAACGTGCCGAATGCCACCAATATCATCATTGAAGGTGCCGACCGGTTCGGCCTTGCCCAATTGCACCAGTTGCGCGGACGCGTCATCCGTGGAAACCATCAGGCGTATTGCTATTTGTTTGCCGACGCAAAAAGCGCAAAAACTGCCGATCGACTGAAGGCGTTCGTCACCGCGAAAAACGGATTCGAGCTTGCGGAACTTGACCTGGCCCAACGCGGCACCGGTGACCTTGCCGGACTTAAGCAGTGGGGCATTTCCGACATCGGCATGGATGCGATCAGGAATATCAAGATGGTGGAATTCGCGCGCAACGAAGCAATCGATCTCATCACGAGGGATCCTGATCTCTCTCACCATCCGATTCTCAAATCGATCATTGGTGAGAAGGATTTTGAGATACATTTTGAGTAACCTCTCCCGTCTACACTCACTGCGTTCGGACCGATTTCCGATCGGAACGGAAATCGTCGCTTCGCGAGCCACCCTCTCCTCTTCGAGGAGAGGGGCAAAGAAAAAAGCCGTCATGGCTTT
>CAIXMG010000038.1 GCA_903920485.1 uncultured bacterium | reverse complement strand
TCCTTCTTGTCGTCCTTTTTATCGTCTTTCTTGTCTCCCTTCTTCTTGTACTTTCGGTCCCGAGCTTCCTTTAGCGCCTTCTCCATTTTCTTCGCGGCATCGTTGAGCGCACCATCTTTGGGATTGTAAGCATAATGCCAATCCGACATGATTACCAAAGGTGCAATCCCAGCAAATGACGCCAGGACACCCAGATGAGCAAAAAAGTACTTTTCCGCAAACTCAGTTGCCTTATCGAAGGTTGCATTCATGCGCTCAAGCACCGAGGTCACTCCTTTTTTGAATTCAAACTGTTTCATAGATTAAATGGTGAAGTTGCTGATGTTATAGAGGTCCGCCGATTCCTCGTCGATCTCGCCCTGCGACCGGTCGTCGAGCATGTCGGCCTGGGTCATTTCCGGTTCACCATCGGCAAGATGGGAAGGACCGACTTCTGTTGCTTGGGTTTCAAGAGGTTGAACGATAGCGGTGTTCGGCTCCCCCTCTTTCAGAGGGGGCTGGGGGGTGTCTGACTGGGCCGCAGCTAAGAAGTTTTCCATCATGTGCCCTGCACCCTTGACCTCGTTTGACTTGAGCAATTCGATAATCGCCTGCAGGTCGTTCGGCGAGAAGAAATCGATGACAATCTTCCCACCGACATCTCGTTTCTCGATCGATACGCGTGTCCCTAAGCTCTCGGAAAGCTTTTCCTGGTACTGCGCCATCTGCGGGTCGAAATTCGCATCCTTCTTACGGACCTTGTCGGTCGCGATGCTCCGCGCGATCTTCTCGGACTCGCGGACGGACAGCTTGCGGATGACCATTTCCTTGAACAGGGTGACCTGTTCGGCGGGACGATCAGCCAGCATCATAAGCGGTCGCGTGTGGCCCTCCGCGATCTTCTTCTCGGCAAGTGCCTGGCGGATTTCCTCCGGCAACGACAGCAGACGAAGTGTGTTAGACACATATTCGCGCGACTTGCCCATCTTCTTGCCGATTTCCGCATGGGTCAACTTGAACTCCTCGGCAAGCTTCAGAAACGCTTGCGCGCGATCGATCGGGTTCAGGTCTTCGCGCTGTAGGTTCTCAATAATGGCAAGTTCCAATTTTTCTTTGTCGGAATCCTGCCCGGCCCGGATGATGACGGGAACCTGCGGAAGACCGGCAAGCTTTGACGCGCGCAAACGGCGTTCTCCAGCAATCAATTCGTATTCGACGGACAGGCCGTGTTCGGTCTCGATCTCGCGGCGGGTGACCACCAACGGCTGAAGAATCCCGTACTGACGGATGGAATCAGCCAGATCCTGCAATGCCCGCGGTTCGAATTCCTTGCGGGGCTGGAACGGGTTCGGCATGATCTTGTCGGTTTCTACCCAGAAAATTGAGTTGTGATATTGCTGCATATGCGAACATTGTAACAGAGATTTGAAAAATGAGCGAAATGTGCTATCGTACGTTCGCGTACCCCTGCCCGGGTGGCGTAATTGGTAGCCGCAATTGACTCAAAATCAATCGATCGCAAGGTCATGTGGGTTCAAGTCCCACCCCGGGCACATTTTAATGAGACCGACCGAAACCAGAATCAATCAAGAAGCGATATTCCGTTTTTCGATACAGTGAAAAGAATCCGAGTTCTTGAACGAAGATACTGATAGGAGAATTTTTCGCTAATGTATCTTTTCACATCAACAGGGTTCCCCTTTCTCTCTTTCAAGAGGTCCAGGTAGTGAGCACACTCCGCAAGCGAGTGTGCAATATAGCCGTTAATTCCCGGATCGATCATTTCCCGAGCGGCAGCGGTATCCAGTGAGACAACCGGCAATCCGCACGCCTGCGCCTCAAGAACCGAATAATTGAAGGTTTCAAAATGACTTGTGGCAAGAAATGCATCGCAGCCAAGCAGCACGTCGGCGATTTTTTCATTTGGCATTTGCCCCAGAAAAACAAGATTGTCATATTTTTTTGCCGCTTCCACAATCATCGATGCAAGTTCGCCGTTTCCGCACACGATCCATCGATATCCACCAGGATTCTGAACATGAAGGCGGTCAATGATCGAAATGAGTTCCGGGATGCCCTTCTGGTATTTCAACAATCCGACCCAAGCCACGGTAAAAGAAGATTCTTTTTGAAATGGTTTTTCGCCAACATGATTTGCAACTCTTTGCGCAAAGGCTTTAAAATCAAACGGATTGTGCAGTAAAAAAATCTTTTTTTCAGGAAACAAACGCTCCATGCGAAGCCGGTCGTCTCTGTTTATGACATGAATAATGTCAACTCGTCGCGCGAGAAACCGGTACCATTTTGACCGATAGAGGAAATTTCGCATCTTGATGAAAAACGAAGTTTCGGGAAAATAAATGGGGGTATGAGTCCCAGCGATGACAACACAGGATTCGGGAACTTTGAGCAGTTTGAGAAACAACAAATCAATCATTTCATTCCTGACGTAAATGACATCCGACTGCAAAAAATATTTCCTAATTCCGCGAAGTGGCAATTGTTTCCAAACGACCGCTCCCAATTTTTTCTTGATCGTTGCGAAATCTTCCCTCAGGGTAAGCGTTTTTTTCTCTCCAGTCAAGATACTCAAAAAAAGATAGAATGTCCGCATCCAGACCGAACTCGGCTGGATGATCGAAACGGTTACGTCCTTCGCATCGGACAATTCGCATGCGCGTTCGATATAATACTTTTCAAGCCCTCCTCCATATTGCAGTGGAAACACCGAAAAAAACAGGATGTTTTTCATGCCAGCATTGTACCATTTTCGCCGTACGCGCAACAAAAGGTTGCAGTCGGATTCAAATATTTATAGAATAGACCACATGGGAATAATAAAAGAAACAGTCAAAAAAACACTCTCCCGTTTTGGCTATAGGATCGAAAATATTCCGAGCGATGAAACGGTCATCGACGAGGAATTTGGGGATATTTATCAAAAATGCCGCCCTTACACCATGACTTCGAAAGAGCGCATGTATGC
>CAIXMG010000037.1 GCA_903920485.1 uncultured bacterium | reverse complement strand
GGTTCCTTCATCAGTAAGTTTCAACGGGCTAAACGCCTTGAGCTCCCTGGGATCGAAGTTGGGGTGGTACTTGATGAGGTAGTTGGTTACGGCCATCATGTTGTGTTTAAGGATGGCAACATCAGCTGCTATCTGGTCCAATAACTGCAGTTTCTTGCCAACGTAAAGGAATCCTCCTAACATGACTGGGAGTCCGACAATCGCAACCATTCCGTTAATTGCCTCCAAAAGATTCATGCGCTGATTATAGATTCTTCAACCAAAAAAACAAGCCACCAAACGGTGCACTTGATCTTTTCTTTACCTAGCTCTTCTCAGCCCGTCCGACATACTCGCCGGTATCGGTATTGATGGTGACAATGTCGCCTTCGTTGATGAAAAGGGGAACGTTGAGGGTCGCACCGGTCTCGAGAACAACTGACTTTAAGGCGCCGGAAGAGGTGTTCCCTTTCACGGCAGGTGCCGCTTCCTTGACCTTGAGGTCCATCTTGATCGGAAGGTCGACGCCGATGATCAGTTCCTCATCGTCCTCGTTGGTGAACACGCGGATGTTGTAGGTGTCGTTCGGCTTCATCCACTGCTTTTGTTCGCCGATGACGTCGCTTTTGATCGTGAATCGTTCCGCAGGCTTGCCTTCGGGATGGAACCAGAATTCGCCCTTCTGTTCGTAGATGAATTTCACGGGTCGTTTGGTCATATCCGCTTCATCTACCTTGTCGGAAACGGCAAAGGAATGCTCGACGACGCGGCCGGTGAGCAGGTTCTTCAGCTTTGTGGCATTGACCGGCTTTCGCTGCTGTTTGCGGAAAACGTGTGAAGTCATGACTTCATAGGGTTCTCCGTCATGGATGATGACTTTTCGGGGGACGACGTCGTTATAGGCGAGCATTGACATACAAATGAATGATTAACGGTTAGTTTCTAGAGATTAGCATCTTTGGGTTGAAAATCAAGTCTGAAGGGGGAGGGAGTTGACTTATTCGTCGGCCGATCCTTCGTCGAGGTCTTCCTTGGTCGGAGCGACCGAAAGGCCACCGCTTTCCAATTGCGCGCGGATTTCCTTCAAAAGCTTGGTCCGGATCGCGGTATTTGCTTTGTCGCGAAGGAAGATGCGTGAGGCGTCATAGCCGCGTCCCAAGGGGATCTTCTCGCGCTTATCCTCGCCCTTTGCTCCCTTGACGGGGGACATGTAGCTGAAGCTGGCTCCCGATTTCTCGATGAGACCGAATTTTTCGCCGAGTGCCAGGATTTCGCCTTCGGCGGAAATACCTTCGTTGTAGATAATATCGAATTCCGTCTGCTTGAACGGGGAGGCGACCTTGTTCTTCACTACCTTCACGCGGGTTCGAGCACCGACAACGTCCTCGCCCTTCTTGATCTGGGCGATCTTGCGGATGTCGAGTCGTACTGAAGTATAAAATTTAAGCGCCTTGCCGCCCGGGGTGGTCTCAGGATTGCCGAACATGACGCCGATCTGCATGCGGATCTGGTTGATGAAAATGACGATGGTCTTTGACTTCGCAACGATGGCGGTCAGCTTTCGGAGTGCCTGCGACATCAAACGTGCCTGTTTTCCGACGTGATAGGCTCCCATGTCGCCCTCGATCTCGTCTTTGGGGGTAAGGGCTGCTACCGAGTCGATAACCACCACGTCGATCTTTCCGGATCGTACCAATGTCTCGGTGATTTCAAGGGCCTGTTCGCCGGTGTCCGGCTGTGAGATGAGGAGCTCGTCGATCTTCACCCCGAGCTTCTTCGCATATTCCGGGTCCATCGCATGCTCCGCGTCGATGAACGCGCAGACGCCGCCCTTCTTCTGAGCCTCGGCAATGACATGGAGGGTCAGGGTCGTCTTTCCCGACGATTCCGGCCCGAAGATCTCGATGATGCGGCCTTGGGGAAGTCCTCCTACGCCAAGGGCGTAATCGAGTCCGATCGATCCCGTTGAGATGCTGCCGATCTCGACCTTCGGCTTGTCGCCGAGCTTCATGATCGCGCCCTCGCCGAATTTTGTCTGGATCATCCGGATGGTGTCCTTGAGGTCGTTCGTGTCTTTTGATTCTGCTTTTTTCTTTGCCATAGGTTTGAATGGTGGTTAGTGCGGGTAGTAAGTATGACACACGAGGCATCAAGACGTCATAAAGGGAAAGTAACGGTTTAAGGACGCACCGGTGTCGTGTTCATCGTCAAGTTGGGCGTTCCTGGGGTATCGGAGAGCATCAGTGCGTAATCGTGAGTGCTGACCTTGCCGAACTGATCCTTGGCCTGAAGGCTTACGACGTTGTAGCCCGGATTCAGCACGATGGTCTCGCTGAACGACCCGTCGGGTGAAAGGGCGAGGGGGTTGCCATTGACCATCAGGTTTTTCGTATACAGGGCCTTTCCTGAAACGCTTACCATTGGATTGTCGAGGTTGGCGCCGTCCTTGAAGGTTGAAAGCAAAACGTCGGGTCCGTGAACGAGTGGGTAGAGTTTCATGCCCACAAATCCGCAGACCAGGACGACCAAAAGGCCAAGGGCACCTTTGCCGGCATAAGACAGTATTTTTTCCTGGTTGGTTTTCTTGAGTGTCATAGAGTGAGGTTTCTGCCTCCTGATACCACCACCCCTGCCCCTCCTCCATGAGGAGGGGTTTTCCGTCTGGATTTCAAATTGAAATCCAGACGGAGGGTGGCTCCCCTTACGAAGGGGAGCTCCGCGAAGCGGTGAGGGGTGGTAACGGGTGAGGTTTTACATGGGCATATCGTCGCTAACCGTTTCGCGAGGCGATCCGCCAAGCACTTCTCGGGGTTTGGCTCCGTCGCCGGGACCGATGACGCCTCGCTCTTCCAAGAGGTCAATCAGCCGTGCGGCCCGGGAATATCCGACCTTGAGTTTTCGCTGGATATAGCTGGTTGACGCCTTTCCGGCTTCCATGACGCAGGCGCGGGCGTCTTCGTACAGTTCGTCCTCGTCATCATCCTCAAGATTTGCCGAAACGATCGACCGGTCATCGTCGAGGACCTCGCCGAGGGTGATTTCGTCGGGTAGGCCGTCGTTGTGCTTCTTGATAAATGATACCACAGCTTTCGTCTGTTCCTCTTCCACGTTGGCACATTGCATACGTTCAGGTTTTGACATGTCGGCACCCTGATAGAGCATGTCTCCCTTGCCCAGAAGCGATTCTGCGCCTGGGGCATCCAGAATGGTTCGGGAATCGATTTGCGAGGCTACTTGCAAGGCCAGTCGGGATGGAATGTTCGCCTTGATGAGTCCCGTGATGACGTTGACCGACGGTCGCTGGGTCGAAAGGACCAGGTGGATTCCGACGGCTCGCGACATCTGGGCCAACCGGACGATGCCGGCTTCCAGTTCGCGAGGGTAGGCCTGCATGATGTCGGCCAACTCCTCGATGAACACCACTATATAAGGCATTTTTTCCGGTGCCTTCGTGTCTACCTCCAAGTCTCGAGGCTTGCCCTTCGAAGCTTTAGCGTAGTAGGGGTCCTGGATGTTGGTGTGGTAGGACTGGATGTCTCGGCACGAGTTGTTTTCAAGGATGTCGTACCGCCGTTCCATTTCCTTCGCCGCCCATTTCAGCGCGAGGATGGCTTTTTTTGATTCCTTGATGACCGGGGTAAGCAGGTGGGGAATATCATTATAAAGAGTAAGTTCCACGCGCTTCGGGTCGATCATGATCATTCTTAGGTCCTCAGGTCCGTTCCTATAAAGGAGTGACAGGATCAGGTTGTGCATGGTTACGGACTTTCCGGATCCGGTGGTACCCGCGATCAGAAGGTGCGGCATCTTCGCCAGGTTGGCAAAGTAAGACTTTCCAGTGACGCCTTTTCCCAGGGCGACCATGAGCCGGTTCGGGGAATCCTGAAACGCGTCTTCGTCGAGGAGGGTACCCAGTCGTACGTTGGAAGCGGTCTTGTTCGGGATCTCGATACCGACCAGCGACTTGCCCGGGATGGGGGCTTCGATGCGGATAGGGTGGGCGGCCAAGGCAAGCGAGAGGTCCGATTTCAATGCCACGATGCGGGCCAACTTGATACCTTCGGCAGGCTTCAAGGCGTAACGGGTAACGGTCGGTCCGATGGACACCTCATCCATTTCCACGTCGATGCCGAAGTTCATGAGGGTCCTCTTGATGAGGTTTGCGTTTGCCTTGATGTCACCGACGGACGGCTTGCCGGATGATTTTCCAAGAAGGTCGGTCGGAGGGTATTCGTAGTTCTCGGAAACGGCAGGAATGCCTTTC
>CAIXMG010000036.1 GCA_903920485.1 uncultured bacterium | reverse complement strand
TTCGGTGCATACACTTGCGGCAGCAGCCTATGATATTGTTCATGCCATTTCAAAGAGTCAGGGCAAAAAGGCTTTTGTTGTAAAAAATATAGACTTAATTCGTCCTGAGAAAAAAGACGAATACCTAAAAACTACAAACGAGCCGCAAAACTTTTTTAAACATGGAAACAGTGATCCCAATAGCGAATACGAATTTCCGTTAGAATCGACTGAATTTTTCATATGGGATGCGTGTATGATGTATAAAAATATCGACCCGACGGGATCTACTGCATGGATGAATATATTTTGTGCATGGTTTTATGCTAAGTATCCCGACACGCTTGCCGACAAAACAATCGCTGATAGATATAGGATACAGGCGTCTTTATCAGGCATCCGTAACCGAAGAAAGTTTTTTAGTGACATGGTCAGCGCTCTGAGAAGTACGGGAGTTGTCGTTTCTTGAGGTTTCTAAATCCTTAAATTAAGGTAGAATGAAATCATGAATGAGAAGAAGTTGCCTCAAGTAGTCCTGGGCGTTCTTGTTTTTAAGGGTGATAAAGTTCTGCTTGGTAAACGAAAAAAGGGTGATGCCGCCGGCGAATACGCAGGCCCTGGTGGCCATCTGAAATTCAGCGAAACGTTAGAAGAATGCGCTGTGCGAAAAGTTAAAGAAGAAACGGGCATTACCGTTAAGAACGTTCAAATCATTGCCCTCACGAACGTCCTTCAGTGGGGAAACTCACATTACATAGATATCGAGGCCGTTGCAGAATGGGAATCCGGTGATCCGCAGGTGACTGGCAGCGACATGTTTGATAATTGGAACTGGTATGAGAAAGAGGGCCTACCAGAACCCCTTATAATCGGAGACAAGAATGGTTTTGAGGCTATTTCTACCGGGAAGTTCTATTTTGGTACGTTTAAGTAAGAATTCCTTGACTTTATAACGGATTTCAGGTAGGATGCACACGTTATTATTAATTAATTGGGGGACAGATCCCGGCTGATTGTGATGTAACATGTGGCTTTTTTGGCTACGCGTCATTATCAAGGAGTCTACCCTCGTAAATAACACCAATCATTATGGCTGATTTTGCACGAAACAAGCCCCACCTGAACGTGGGTACGATCGGACACGTTGACCACGGCAAGACGACGCTAACCGCGGCGATTTTGCACGTGCTCGACATGAACAAGGACAAGGGATATTCCGCACGAGTAGAAGCCATCGATTCGATCGACAAGGCTCCTGAGGAAAAGGCGCGAGGAATTACGATTTCGCTCCACCACTCGGAGTACGAAACGCCTACGCGACACTACGCTCACATCGACGCCCCAGGTCACGCCGACTACATCAAGAACATGATCACCGGAGCCGCTCAGATGGACGGTGCCGTCCTCGTAGTAGCAGCAACCGACGGTGCGATGCCGCAGACCCGAGAGCACATCCTCTTGGCAAAGCAGGTAAACGTTCCGAAGATCATCGTCTTCATGAACAAGTGCGACATGGTTGACGATCCTGAAATGCTCGACCTCGTTGAGATGGAACTCCGAGAGCTCCTTACGAAGTACGACTATGACGGAGACAACGCTCCAATCATCCGAGGTTCAGGTCTTAAGGCTCTTGAGGCCAAGACTGCTGACGATCCTTGGGCTATGAAGGTCATGGAACTCGTCAATGCTCTTGATACTTACATTCCAATTCCAGAACGAGATCTCCAGAAGCCATTCCTGATGCCTATTGAGGACGTATTCTCAATCGAAGGACGAGGAACCGTAGTAACCGGAAAGATCGAGCAGGGAGTCGTGAAAGTAGGTGAAGAAATCGAAATCGTCGGTATCAAGGACACCGTGAAGACAACCGTTACCGGAGTTGAAATGTTCAACAAGTCCCTCCAGCAGGGACAGGCCGGAGACAACGCGGGAATCCTCCTCCGAGGAATCAAGAAGGAGGACATCACCCGAGGTCAGGTTCTCGCGAAGGTTGGATCAGTGAAGCCTCACACGGAATTCGAATGTGAAGCCTACATCCTCAAGAAGGAGGAAGGTGGACGACACACGCCGTTCATCCAGGGATACAAGCCTCAGTTCTACGTTCGAACGACGGACGTGACCGGAGAAGTAACCCTTCCTGAAGGAACCCAGATGGTTATGCCAGGAGACACCATTACCTTCAAGGTAAAGCTCCTTGCGCCAGTAGCGCTTGAGAACAACCAGCGATTCACCATCCGAGAAGGTGGCAAGACCGTAGGAGCTGGTGTCGTAACCAAGATTATTGCCTAAAGGAAATTCTTGTAGGGAACGATAGTTCCGTGCGAGACCTTTACCAAAGTTATGGCAACAAAACCAGAAAAAAAGGCAGGAGGCGGAATCCGCCTGCGAGTCCGAGCACACGAAAGTAAGATTTTGGATGCATCGGTCAAGCAGATCATGGATGTCGCTGCGCGTCACGAAGCCGTGATCCGCGGCCCCGTGCCCCTTCCGAACGAGATCAAAAAGTACACGGTCAACCGATCGACCTTCGTCCACAAGGATGCCCGTGAACAGTTTGAGCTTCGTGTCCACAAGCGACTCATCGACATCATGAATCCGAATCCGAAACTGATTGAGGCATTGGGAACAATGAACCTTCCGTCAGGTGTGGAGGTGGACATGAAGATGATGTAGCAAAACCTCTCCCGGTTTGCTGCGCAAACCACCCTCTCCTCAAAGAGGAGAGGGGCGACGTAACCGCATGCACGAGGTCTGGACCCTCTCCTGTTAAGGAGAGGGTCGCCTCCGAAGGAGGCGGGGAGAGGTCTGAAATTACTAATTATTCACGTTGGTAGTAGTACAAGATACGATTTTGCGAGTCAGCCCTCCTTCGCTAAAGCTACGAAGGGTCGCTACGCGAAGCCAACCACTGAAACCATGAAATTTATTCTAGGAGAAAAAGTAACGATGACCCAGTACTTCGACGCTACCGGACGTGCCTTTGGCGCGACGGTCGTGAAGGCGGGTCCCGCAGTCGTGACCCAGGTCAAGACCGCGGACAAGGATGGCTATACCGCCGTTCAGGTATCGTTCGGAGAGAAGAAGGTGAAGAACATTGCCAAGGCGCAGGTAGGTCACTATGCTGCCGCTGGAAAGGCGATGGGAGAAAGCGAGGGAGCCGTTTCGGCAAACTTCCGTTACTCGAAGGAGTTCCGAGTTGAAGAGTCGGAGATCGCCAACTACACAGTTGGTCAGATCATTGACGCAACAGCGTTTGCCGCTGAAGACACCGTTCGAGTGAGCGGTATCTCAAAGGGTAAGGGATTCCAGGGTGGTGTGAAGCGTCACGGGTTCCACGGAGGTCCACGGTCGCACGGTCAGAAGCACTCTGAGCGTGAACCAGGATCCATCGGTGGATCAGGAGGACGAGCCGGAGGACGCGTGGCGAAAGGCATGCGAATGGCAGGACGAATGGGGTCTGACCTCATCACCGTCCGAAACCTCAAGGTCCTTGCCGTCGACAAGGCTACTAACACGTTTGTGATCAAGGGTGCGGTTCCAGGGAAACCAGGAGCACTCCTTGAGATCATTGCATAATTCTATGGCAACAAAGAAAACAACCAAGACCGTCGACCTGAATGCTGCCGTCTACAATACTTCCGGAAAGGAGGTATCGAAGGTCGCGCTTCCGGAATCGATCTGGGGACTTTCCTGGAATGCCGACTTGGTGCACCAGGTGGTCACCGGTATGCAATCGAACGCTCGAACCGGTCTCGCGAATGCGAAGATGCGAGGCGAAGTGTCCGGAACAGGTAAGAAGCCATGGCGACAGAAGGGAACAGGACAGGCTCGACACGGTTCACGACGATCTCCCATTTGGATCGGCGGAGGTGTGTCGCACGGTCCTCGTTCTGATAAGAACTACGACAAGAAGATCAACCGAAAGATGAAGACGAAGGCACTGTTCACAGTCCTTTCTCAGAAGCTTCGGGATGGTAAGGTATTGTTCGTCGATAACCTTGACCTCAAGGCGATCAAGACGAAGGATGCCATGGGTGCTCTCAAGAACTTAGCGATGCTTGAAGGTTTCAAGACCATCAACACCAAGAAGGAGAACAACCTCTTCCTCGTTGTGCCAAAGAAGGCTGAAATGACGGCAAAGAGCTTCCGAAACATCTTCCATGTCACCATTGAAGACGTTCGAAACTTGAACCCCGTCGATGTCTTGAACTACCGATACCTGGTTATCGCAAGCCCTGAGGCTTCGAACGAGGTTCTGATGGCAAAAACGGTCGCAAAGGAAGTAATCGCGAAAGCAAAATAATCTATGGCAACCAAAAAAGCTACCAAGAAGGATGTCGCAGAAGCCAAGGCTCCTGTCGTCGCCTCGGTGATTATCGGGCCTCGCGTTACGGAAAAGGCGGCCTACGCTACCGAGAAGAACGTTTACGTCTTCAACGTCGAGCGTTCAGCCAACAAGATCCAGATCCGAAAGGCCATCAAGGATGCGTACAAGGTAACCCCCGTGAAGATCGCGGTCGTGGTGTCAAAGCCAAAGACCAAGGTCTTCCGAGGAAACCTCGGAACGCAGTCGGGAAGCAAGAAGGCGTATGTCTACCTGAAGAAGGGAGACACGATCGACTTGAACTAACGACCAGAAAAACACCCGCAAGGGTGTTTTTCGTTGAGAATTTTCTTATCGTTCCCGTATCGATATTTTACTTCCCCTTACCCGTTTCTTGAGCGGCCAGTTGCTACAGTGAATAAGTTACTTTTATTATCCTAAGCAACTTTTCACTTATGAATTACCTCATCCAATTTAACGTAACC
>CAIXMG010000035.1 GCA_903920485.1 uncultured bacterium | reverse complement strand
TCCATTTCGAGAAGGGCATGATCATCTTCGGACTGCTGGTCATGGGCATCTCGACCCTGTTCGTCACCCAAGCGCCGATCCTCGCCTTCTGGGCGCTCGCAGGGGTGCTCTTCCTGACCCGCGTCGGCGCATCCATCGTGGAGGTTATGACGGAAAGCTACTTCTTCAAGCACGTCCATCATGACGACACCGGATCGATCGGATTCTTCCGAAACACGTATCCGTTCGCATACATTCTGGCACCGGTGATCGCATCCATCATCCTCAAGTTCGCACCACTCGGCGCGCTCTTCGGCGTCCTCGGCGTCCTGTGCATCGGAGGCATCTTCATGGCATTCAATATCAAGAAGCGAGCCTAGGCCGCTTTTTTGGCTTGTTGACAAAGATATTCAAGTAAGTTACTGTAATCGAACAAATTAATAACTCCATCAACTTAATACCCCCGTATGAAAAAGAAACCTGTTATCCTGAAACTCTCTCCTCTTACCGGCGGTAGGTACGCCTATCGCATTGGCGAAAATGTTCTAGATCCGTTCTCCACCAAAGCAGCCGGCATGGACTTCTTAATAAGAATGTGTGCCCACTTAGATGGAAAAGACATTTCGTACGATCACGACTCTGTGAAGACGGTGCTTGAAAAGGTTGCAGTGCTCGACATTCCTGATTTCGATAGCCAACCCTTTGCAAACGGCGAAACTATTGAGAACATCGCTGACTACATCAGAGACTGCATTGAGACAACACGTCGGAGAGCAAGAGGCCTTCCCTCCTTTGTCCTCAATAGCGAGAACAGCATCGGGACGATCTTCCTTGGCAAGTCAGAAAAAATTTCCTCCCTCCTCACCGAGAATGATGCTCAACAAGCCGCCCTGAAGTTGCTGAAGGAAGAACGAATCACCTCAGAGGATGCAGCTTACTTCAAGGGCACCATTGGCCGAGACTTCGAACGCATAAGGAAGCATTCTCAGTTTTCAGGAACCCTATTCTCCCCTTCTTAGGGAAGAAGTACAACTTCATTATTAAAGTGCCTCTCTTACGGGGCGCTTTTTACATGTTCCCTCAATTCGCAACTTGACAAATTAATATATTTAAGTTAATTTGGGTTACCACAATTTAATAACCAAAACAACTTAATACAGCAATGAAAAAACGCAAACCCCTTCTCAGTCTGATTCCCCTCGGCGACGGCGCTTATGCTTTTGCACGCGGTGGATTTATCATCAACAAGCCCTTCAAGGTGCGTGACGTAGGAGTCAGAACACTCAAATCCATTCTCAATGGACAGCCTGACTCATATATCGACTTTGAAAGTGTACACAATGTCCTCCTCACGCTCATAAACATGGACATACCCGTGTTCTGGGAAGATGCGCTGAATGAGCTTCCCGATACCCTTGCCATGTTTGCCAGCGATGCAAAAGCTTTCGTGTCATCCATCGAGCGCTGGGAAATGAACATCCGCGTCGATTCAACCGGCATCGCAGAGCTCTGGATCTGCCCATGCTGCAAAAAAGAAGGGGTGATCCGTACTAAGAACTACGAATTCCACTTTAATTTTTTACAGAAAGCACGCTGGGGCGTTAGGGAATGTCTTAGACATCGGGAGATAACGGACGACCAAGCGTCCGACTTCAGAACCAGGATCGAAAGCTCCTCTATGCCTGAAACAGAACCAGGGCACTTCATCGCATTTGGCATCCTGCATGTAATCGGTACGGGATTCTGAATACTCAATTTAACACGTTTTAAAAGCCATCTTTATGAGATGGCTTTTAGTATTGCCTATTCAATCACCTGCCCGTCCACCACGTGAATCACGCGGTCGCAGTGCGCGGTATATTCGGCCTCGTGGGTGACCATGACGATCGTCTGGCCTTCCTTATGGAGCTCGCGAAAGACGTCGATGACAGCTTGAGATGATTCGCTGTCGAGGTTTGCGGTCGGTTCGTCAGCGAACAGAATCTTCGGATGGTGTGCAACCGCACGCGCGATGGACACGCGTTGCTGCTCCCCTCCCGACATCTGGCTGGGAAGGTTGTTCTCGCGATGGCCCAGACCGATCTTCTCGAGTGCCGCTTTTGCGATCCGCTCAGCTTCGTCGTCCGACTTTCCTTGCATCAAGAGAGGCACGATGACATTCTCAATCGCGGTCAGTTCCGGCACCAAGGCATAGTCCTGGAAGATGTAGCCAAGGTTATCCAGGCGGAAGCGGGTCCGTGCGTCGTGACCAAGACCCGTGACATCCTTTCCATCAACAGCAATGGTACCACTGGTCGGATGATCCAGAAGACTCATCTGGTACATCAGCGTGGACTTCCCCGCCCCTGATTTCCCCATGATCGCGACAAACTCGCCTGATTTTATCTCAAGTGTGATGCCCTTCAGGACTTTGGTGACCACGTCGCCGTTCTGGAATTCTTTTGTGATGTTTTGTATTTTAATCATAAGGTTAGAGTGGACGCTCCCCTTTTAGGGGAGCTGCCCGTAGGGCTGAGGGGTACTATCGTCCCAAAATGCTATCCAGCGTATTCTGCTTCACGATCATGCGTGCCGGGATGAAGCCTGCAATGAGCGTCACGACCAGGAGGATGAGGAACCTTACGAACGTTCCCATCGGGTCCGCAACCAGGATTCCGTCAGAGAACGGGAAGTTGATCGGATGCTTGTTGAGAAGCGGCACGAGGAATCCATAGATGATGACCGTTCCGATGATCGATCCAGAAATTGCATAAAAGAGCGACTGCAGCAGGTAGGAAATCTGGATAGCAAGCGGCGACACGCCAATTCCTTTCAGGATCCCGATGAACTTTCGCCGGGTGATTGCGTTGATGAAGATCACGATGAAGATCGTGATCGATGCCACGACGATGCCGATCGCGCTGATCATGTTTCCCAGCACGCCGAATGCCAGCTTGATCTGGTTCAAGAAATCGGGAATCGCTTCCGTCGCCGTCTGGATCTTCGCAACGGAATCGAACCCGCTGGCGACCAGCTGCTGCTTTGCCTGGTCGTCCGTCAGGGTCGCGTCGTGGCGCAGCGAGATCTCGTTGGCATCCAAACTGGACCGTCCGGCAAGCCGCTGGAAGTCGTTTTCCGTGATGAACGCGCGCAGCGACACTTGCCCCACCTTTGACTTGAGGATCCCCTTCACGATGAATTCCTGCGTCGCACCGTTTACCGTGACCTTCACCGTATCGCCAGGATATACGCCCTTCAAGAGCGTTCCCGTATCGAACGACGCATAGCGTTCCAGCAGGTTTGAGCCGAGCACGATATAGCCGCTTTCCGTGGGGTCAAGGAAGTTTCCTTCCGTGACATATTTTGAAATGTCCGAGAACTGCTCCTCGTGGTTCACGTCGATGCCGGTGATCTGGGTGCTGGTGGTATTCGCAAGGTCGTTGAAGTCAGTACGCGTCTTGTAGTTGGCCTCGATCGTCCCGCCG
The DNA here is from genome assembly GCA_903920485.1 of uncultured bacterium. Lineage (GTDB taxonomy): Bacteria > Patescibacteriota > Minisyncoccia > Phycocordibacterales > UBA1006 > CAIXMG01. Next base: position 4,524 of record CAIXMG010000035.1, on the reverse strand, counting down.
TCGATGAAACGCTCTGAATAGCTGGTGATGTGCGGATTCGCCTGCAGAGTCGAGATAATGTTCTGCGACTGCTGGATGTCGTTCTTGCCATAAGGAGTGGTGAGGATCACGTCGCCGGTATACTGGTTGCGGTTGGCGATGTTTCCTCCCACGATGAGCCCGATAAGGATTCCGGATACCACGACAAGGTTCAAAAACGTCAGCGTCATGATGAACACGATCAGGCCCGTCGTCCAACGGCTGGCCCTTTTCAGCTGGCGGTAGCCCAGGAACACGCCTACCTTGAATGAGGTGCGGAACTGGGACATATTATTGGAGAGGGTCCGCGCTGATCGTCTGACCTTCCGACAAACCGGAGGTTATTTCGATCATGCTGTCGCTTCCGCGAAGCCCCGTCGTGACAGCCTGTTTCGTCGTCTTGTCATCCGAACTTACGACATACACGTACGAACCACCTGTGTCGGTATGCAGCACAGCAACGGGAACGGCAAGGACGCCGTCGTGCTCGCTCGCGACGATAGTGGCCGTAGCCGTCATACCCGAACGGATCCGACTGTCAGGCTTCGTAAAGGCAACCTTCGTCTCGTACACCGGAACACCTTCAAGCTGAGTTTCCGCAGGATCAACCGACGTGACCGTTCCGGGGAACACGGTGTCACCGTACGCATCAAGGGTAATGGCGACATTCTGTCCTACCGAAACTTTCGCAACGTCGATTTCGGGAACGTTCAATTGCACTTCGTAGTCGTTTTCTGAAATAAGGCGGATCGTGTTCGAATCATCACCCGTAGCCGAAGTTGAGGCCCCGCCGACATCCGAGACCGTTGTCGACTGACCGGGCTTGAGATCAACCGTTGCCACGACACCGTCGAACGGTGCAACGATCTTGCGATCGCTAATCTGGGAAAGAATCCCGTCAACGCTTGCCTGCGCCTGTTGTACCTTCGCCTCGGCGATAGACTGGTCAGCGCTGGTGGTCACCAAATCTGACTGCGCAGCCGTAATCGCCTGATCGCGCGCAGCCTGTGCCGAAACGTAGGCGTTATAATTTGCGGTATAGCTCGTGGAACGTTTGTTAGGAACGGAAACGGTCCAATCGGTATTGGCATACCCCTGAACGCTGGATCCGAACTGAATGAAGAGGCCACGAGTTCCGAGCGGTACTGTCGTGTTCGAGGTTACGGTATTCGCATAACCCGTCTCCAAGCCCTGAACATCGAACGATATCCCCGAATTTGCAGAAGACGAGTAAAAGTGGATGACATAATCACCTTCGGGGCCAGTATAGTTTCCGGTAATGACCGGAGCTAGTGATGCTACGGTATTGGTATTGTTGGGAATCGCCTGCAGACTTCCCGAAAGGAGCGTGTTGTAGGCACTTGCCACCAGAGCATTCTGCTGCGCCGTCACCGTCGCAAGATTCGTGTTGGTCGTGCCAACCCCAGCCTGCGCAATCGTAAGGGACGCTTCAGCGTTCTTGAGGCTGGCGTCCAGGTCGCTGGTATCAAGTTCCGCAAGCAGTTCCCCTGCGGTCACGTGGTCACCCTCCTTGACATAAACATGCGCAACGCGTCCCTGATCGGCAAAGCCAAGGTTGACGGCACTTGCGGATTCGGTGCTTCCCGAAAGAACGACGGAATCGACAACGTTGGTTTTTGCAACGACGAAATTCGCCGTCGCCGAAGTTGACGAACCATGGCGCGCGACGACGACGATTACGACGACAATCACAGCCGTAATGAACCATGCCAGCTTGCTCGACTTGTAGTAATTCCAAAACTTCTTCAAGGTTTCTTTCATGTTCATAGGATGGGGATTTAAGGTAAGGGGGTTATTTAGTAACTTCAGGGGCAATGTCGGCTGCAGGCTTCAGCGTAAAGGACCTTGAAATTTTTCCGATTTTCACGACATACCTACCGGGATTCAGTCCTGCAACAGGAATATCGGTCACAATCGACTGGTCAGTGACAACGGATGTGCAGGTACTGCCGGATGGTTTTGATGCGGTAAGGGAAACGGTGAAGGTTTTTCCTGATTGGGTTACGGACGGGGTATCAAACGTCGAGCAGCTGTCGGGAACCGTTCCCGTGATTTTTGCTTGGACTTGATACGGCAATGTCTGCAAGTTCACGACTTCCATTCCCGTAATGGTGGGAATCGTCGCGATGCGGTCACTGGCTCCTAAGACCGCCGTGTCGGAAGACGTCGCCGACGCCGGAGTGTTCATCGTCACCGCCGGAGGAATCGCATCCGACGTTGCCCTGAGCGAATGCTGGACGGCATTGTATACCAGCGCGATGACCATAATCGTAAGGACTGTTCCCCCGATGATCCACAGCATCTTCTTTCCATTTTCCGGTCCCTGTTCGTAGTTTTCTTCCATAGTAAGGAGATTATAGCACACTTACGTGGTCTTTTTTAAACAAAACAACTGTGATTTCCTGCCTTTCCGAATCCGAAAAGATCGTGACATTCTCACGGGCGCGAGTGATAGCAACGTAGAGACGTTCTCGCAAAACGATTCCTCGTTCGGCATCAAATTGTTCGTGAAGGCCGGTCGGCTCAAAAACCGACATGTTGACGCCCATGATGAATACAGTATCGAACTCGAGACCTTGAAATTCTGTTACGACGCCAATATGGGCATTATGATCCATGCCTAAGAAAGACGACCTTATGTGTCCCACTGCATCCTCGTCGTATGAAATAATTCCTACCTGCTCTTCAGGATGTGACGAAAGATACTTTTTGATGATATCAATTTGGAGAGCCTCGTCCACGACAATCCAATCGCCGATCCCTCCCCCATCCTTTCGATTGTCGGAAGAGACCGTATAACCGACCGATCGCAGCAACGCGATGACTGACGAACCGTTGCGGTACACCTTACTCAAGACGATGTTTCGATCATCGGAAATGATCATGCTGCTTTGCGAGAAGTCTGAAATCGAACCGAATTTGGTCTGTTGGTGGATGTCTCCGACCAAGAGGCATGACGATGTCTTGGTATAGGTTGTTGCAATGATACGAAGTTGATCCCTCGTGTAGTTTTCGAATTCGTCGACCAGAATCGTATCGTACGAAAGTTCGTCCCGCACCATTACGGGCACCATCTTGCCCGCCTTTTTTTTGAAGACCTTTTTGGGCTGAAGAAGCCTTCCACCATCAGCAGTAATCTGATTTTTCAAGAGGACAGTAAGGTCCTGCTTGTCGAGGACCTGTTCACTTTTTTGGCGTTTCCAAAGCCGTACAAATTCAGTATCTTGCTGATTACTATAAATAAGATCAAGGGTTCTCCAGGTATTTTTTGATATGGGAATAGGCGCAGTTTCGGCAATAAGCCGCACCTTGTTCCATTCGTACCAGTCACGTGAACGCGATGAGTCACCGTACCGGTCAGTATACTTGGCATCTTCAGGCAAGCCGAGCAGTTTTGCGCACCATGATTCAAACGTGATGAACGTCACATCTTCAACGCCCAAATTTATGAACAACGAACTGAAATATCCGAGGCTGCTTTCGTCCTGGATAAAAATGATCGTGTGTTCCGGACGGTATGTTTCGGACGTATCGGGATTCTGTAGAAGATATGCCACCCGGTGAAGAGCAAGCGTCGTCTTTCCCGAACCGGCCGGACCCGAGATCACCATGAGCCCTTTCGGGTCAAGAACAATAATTTCGTTCTGTGCTCGTTCAAGCTCACGAACAATGTCACTCAAGCCGAATCCGACTTTCTTGGTAGAAACGTATTCGTCATAAATCAGCTCACGGCCTTCCAGGGTCACATTGTTTAATGAAAGGATTTTCCCGTTGCCGATGAAATAGTCTTCTCGCGTAAAAACGACACCGCTTCGTGTCTGGCCGTTTGGCCTGACATAGGAAAACCTCCCGGGAGGAACGAACCTGAGTCCAGCAACAGGTACTGTCCAGGAATAAATCTTGTCATCCAAGAACGAGAATTTTCCTATGTATACCAATTCCTGTTCAGCCTTGTCGTCAAATTGAAGCGTAAGCCGCACAAAAAACGGCGACTTCTCGAGAAATTTTGCACTGTGGAGGCGGGCAAGACGTTGGGTGTGAAAAAAGTAAAACTTTTCACGTTCCTCCGCCTTGAGTCTCGCAAATGTCTCGCGAGGGTTGGCAACCATGACCTCCAGTTCCTTGCGCTCTTCAGAAATATGACCGACGATAGTGTCGAGCTCGGACTCCCGTTCTAGAAATTTTTTCTCGTGATCGGTCATGATGATTGTGTGATACCTGCTAATAATACACGAATGCCTATAAAAACATCAAAGACCACCCTTTCAGGCAGCCATTGACACTTACGCCTTTCGCTGGACCTTGGCTCGGCCTCCCTCCTGGAGAACCTGCTTTCGGAGTCGCGTAGACTTTGGGGTGATTTCCAAATATTCGTCCTCGGTCATGATTTCCAGACCTCGTTCGATCGTAACCTGGATTGGCGGAACCAAGAGAATGGTCTCGTCGGTTCCTGATGCTCGCATGTTCGTAAGCTGCTTGCCCTTC
>CAIXMG010000034.1 GCA_903920485.1 uncultured bacterium | reverse complement strand
GGTCGTCTTGTCCGATGCGTCTTTCGCGTGTTCCACGAGCGATCTTGAAAGCATGCCGAAATCAATGGAATATCCGTGGGGATCGAACAGCGCAAGGACTGGTTCGTCGGGATTCCTTCCCCTCATGACGTTCGGCTCGACTCGGGAAATCCCCTTCGCGTCCAGTTTTTCCAAACCAGGAAAGAGATCCTTGATCTTTTCATGCCTGAGGGAAAGTTCCTGGACCTCTTCGGCCCCGACGGCAAGGATCATTTTCGAGACATGCCTCATGATGGGATGCTGTTCCTCGTAACTGAGACGCTCCACATAGTGGGCAACCATCATGGCCGCAGGCTTCACTTGCCGGGCCTTCTCGACCGAATAATTCGTCTCGATGTCGCCGACATGGAGCGTCTGGCTGTTGTTCACCGCGTTCGAATTCACCGAGCCGATTTCGGGATATTTCTCAACCAAGGCAATCCTCCCGATGTTTGTGTACTTCGAAAGCGTGTACAGGAGAGCCGCTCCGCTTGCTCCGCCACCGACGACGATCACATCATATATGTCTTCCTGGTGTAATTTCATAGTTTCATTGTAAGAATCGGACATGACGACAAGATGACAAATCCTAGGCGACCGGAAACGCAAGAATAGCGGTCGTTCCCTGCCCAGGAACGCTTTCGATTGAAAACGTCCCCTTGTGGAGCTCGACTACCTCCTGGACAATGGAAAGCCCCAACCCGAAACTGCTCACCGACTGCGTACGCGACCGATCCGCCTTGAAGAAGGGTTCCGTGATTCGCCGCAGATCCTTGTCGTCGATGCCGATCCCCGAATCGGAAACCCTTACGGTGACACTTGAACGGTCGCGGCCGACGGAAACCCTGATGAAGCCTTCGCGGGTATAGGCAAAGGCGTTTTGCACGATGTTGGTGATCGCCTGCTCGACCAGCTTGCGGTCGCCGGTCAGCTCGACATTCGGCAATACCGAAAGCTCGACGCGAATGTCCTTTGAGTGATGCAGGCGTTCGATCCTTTGCACGATAACGGATACCAAGTGTGACAAGTCGAACGGTTCCGAATCCGACAGCTGGTGCGTCGCCTTGTTGCGGGCCAGGACGAGAAGGCTCTGCACCATGCCTGCCATGCGGTCGATTTCCTCAAGATTGCTTTTGGCAAGTGCCCGAGCATCTTGTGCCGTCGCGTGTTCCTGGTCGAGGAATATCTCGTTCTCAAGTTTCATGACGGCAAGCGGCGTGCGCAGTTCGTGAGAGGCGTTGGCACTGAACCGCTCTTGCGCATCGAGCGCCTCCTGGATCGGCTTGAGGGTTTTTCCTGCAAGCAGGTATGCGAGGAAGCTCAAAATGAGCAGGATCACGAGGTTCGAAACGATGATCGCACCCTCAAGTTCGCCCAAGGTGTGACTGACGGCCGCCGCCCTTGTCTGGGCACTGATGCTGGTATCGTGACTGGCATCGTGCCGTATGTCCTGTACCGAATACACGTAAAAAACCGTACTGAAAATAATCATGCCGACGGCGATGATCGCGACGTAATAAAAACTCAACCTGATTCGTGCTTTCTTGAACATGTTATTTTTTAGCGTTCGTTAAGGCGGTATCCTGCGCCGCGGATTGTTTCGATGACCTGCGCATCCGGATCGACCTTCTTGCGGATGTTCTTTATCTTGACGTCAACCAGGTTGCTGAACGGATTGAATTCATATTCCCAGGCATGGTCGAGAATCTCCTGCCGGGTAACGACGCGTCCGGGATTTCTCATCAGGTACTCGAGGATCGTGAATTCCTTGTGGGAAAGCGGCACCACGTGGCCGTTTCTGCTTACGGTGCGGGTCGACGCGTTCAGCGAGATCCCGTACATGACAATCTCCTCGGAAACCATGGCCGAAGGACGACGCAGCAGCGCACGCAGCCTGGCAACCAGCTCCTCGAAAGCAAACGGCTTCACCAGATAATCGTCAGCCCCTTCTTCAAGACCGGTGATCTTTTCGGCCAGGGTGTCTTTCGCGGTAAGCATGAGGATGGGGATGCGGTGATTCTGCTTGCGCAAGTCACGGCAGATGGAAACGCCATCCTTGCCGGGAAGCATCACGTCGAGGATGACCGCGTCATACGAGGTGTCCGAGGACGTCAGGCGCTGGTATCCATGATTCCCGTCCGTGAGGTAATCTGCGACGAACTTTTTCTGCTCAAGGCCCTTCTTGAGGGATTGGGCAAGTTTTTCATTGTCTTCGATGATGAGAATGCGCATACCAAGAGTATAGCACCCCTTTTTCATGCACAGTCCCTGGGAACCGACTTGTCACCTTGCCGTCATCTTCCTCGTACTATACTGCCAGGCATGAAATCAACAAAGCCAATCATCGGGATCGTCTTCTTCATCGCCTTCATATTGGGGTCGGGCTTTATCCTGGTCGAGTTCGGGAACAAGAGCAATGACAACCCTTCCCCTGACCAGAGCCAGCCCGTTGCCGCAGACGTCCCCATCGATCCAACTCCCAGCGTCCCGGCACCTCTTGAAACTCCTGTCACGACCGCGACCACCACCGCTCCTGCCACAAAAGAAACCGTCGGAAGCGTCACACCGCCGCCGGCAATAAAAAAGACCGCTCCGGTCAGTGTCCCCGCGAAGCCTTCCTCTCCTTATGCTGACGGAACCTATTCCGCAAAAGGAAGTTACGATTCCCCTGCCGGAACCGAAAGCATCACGGTTTCCGTAACCCTGAAGGACGGTATCATCGAGAGTTCCACCATAACGAACGAGGCAGATAACCGCACCTCAAGTCGCTATCAGAACATGTTCATCTCCGGATACAAGACCTACGTCACCGGAAGGAACATCGCAAGCGTGAGCCTTGGCCGAGTGTCGGGATCGTCGCTTACCGGCAGCGGATTCAATGCAGCCTTGGCAAAAATAAAGAAGGAGGCTACTGCATAACCACAGCCCCCCATTCCCATTATGAAAAAAGCATCATCAGTTATCCTGCGCATCGGAATAGCAGCCGTGATCATCTGGTTCGGATACCAGCAGCTTTCGGACCCGACATCGTGGTTGGGATTCCTGCCTCCGTGGGCGGCGACCCTGCCCATAAGCCAGCTGTCACTGATCTATCTTAACGGATGGTTCGAGATCGTTGCGGGAACTATGCTGTTCTTCGGCATCTACACCAGAGCCGTCGCGCTGTTCATCGCGCTTCACCTTGCTGATATCACGGTAACCGTGGGGTATGGCGCAATCGGAGTGCGGGACTTCGGGCTTACCGTCGCCATGATCTCGATATTCTTTTACGGATCAAGTCCGGTTTCCATCGACATGTTCTTCCGAGAGGAGCCCTGCGTCTCTCTTCCGTCCACAAGAGTACCAGAAGCGCCGCTCCCGTCGCGAGCCAAGCAGAATTATTTTACGGAATTGGCCAAGTCCAGGCAAAATCCGACCGTCTAAAGGGTTAGCACAATTAACCGCAGACCCCGTTGTGCCGCTTGTACTGCGCCTGCTTGGGATTACTTTATAATGAACACCAATTTCATCCCTTTGGGTAATGAGGCCTATTCGGCATTCGACACCCGATCAATGAAGTCCATCATATACCCCTTCATCAGGGGCGCCTCCTGGCATGGCAAGTAACCGTCTGCGAACGAGACATATTGGGTTGCGGGAATCCCGTGATACTTCAGGCGTTCGACCTTCTCATTCAGCTCGTGATCGCACAACACGAAGAACAGGCATTTCTTCTGGTCCGCGAACGACTCGCAGGCAAGGTCGACGATCTCAAGCGCACCCGAGCTTTTCTTGCCCGCGAAAATGATGACCTTGTTCAGGTCTTTTTTATAGCGAAGCAGTTCCTGCCAGTTCGGATCGTCCTGTCGAACGCTGGCAGGCATCTTCGGAACGAACGTTTCGGGCAGAACCAATACCTTCGTACCGCATACCGCGTTCGCGCCCTTCTGGTAAGGGAGCAGTTTGTTGTAAGTTACCAAAGCGATCATATATCCGTATTACGACAAGGAGTATATCTCGAAAAAGTTAAACTCTTTCTAAACGCATGCGAGCCGCTTTCGTTTTACAAAAAGACTCCTTGCGATATAATCATGGCGTTATGAAAATTCTCGTGATAGAAGACGAAGCCGCCATCGCGACCTTCATCAAGAAGGGGCTCGAAGCCGAGCTGTGTGCGGTCGATATCGCTCCGACCGGTGCACAAGGCATTTCCCTTGCGACCATGAACACCTATGACGCCATCGTCATGGATTTTCATCTTCCGGACCTTGTCGGTGACGAAATCTCAGCAATGATCCGAAATGCCAAGCCTTCCGTTCCCATCCTCGTCCTCTCCGTGGAAGCGGATATAGACATCAAGGTCGACATGCTGTCGGTCTGCGACGACTACATGACCAAGCCCTTTTCGTTGCGCGAACTGACCGTTCGCCTACGCGCCCTCAGCCGACGCGGCGAAGTGCTTCACGGAAACGTCCTCAAGGTCGGCAAACTGGTCCTCGACTCGAACAAGTGCACCGTTACCCTCAACGGAAAACCCGTTCCCTTGCGCAACAAGGAGTTCGCCCTGCTTGAGTACCTCATGAGGAACGAAGGCATTGTCCTTTCGCGCGAGATGATGCTCGAGCACGTATGGGACATGAACACCGACCCCTTCACCAATACCGTCGACACGCACATTCGCCTTCTGCGCAAGAAGCTCGAAACTGAAAAGCGAAGGTTCATCCAGACCGTTCCGAAGCGCGGATATTTTTTCTCCGTGTCGAAATCGTAGTTTATGAAAAGTTTAATTCGCTTTTAGAAATCCCTTATTCATCCTCGCGTATCGTGAAGATGAATTTTTTCTTTCACAAAAACCCCAACATCATGAAAAATCTCTCCTTTTTCGACCTGCCGGACAACCCGGCAACCGGCATCGTATACCGACTGATGCCGCGAAACCCTTTTGAAATCCGTTACCGTGAACGGACCGATCGAAACATCGGCATCCTCACCCTCAAGCAGCAGGCCTTCCTGAGAAGCAGGGTCATAGGGATCGCAGGATGCGGAGGTATGGGCGGCCTGCTGGCAGCCATCCTGGTACGGACCGGGATCGGCGAAATTCGCATTGCCGATCCGGAAACCTTTGACGTTTCTAATGTGAACCGCCAATTCGGTGCAAACCGATCCACAATCGGCAAACCAAAGGCATTCGAGACGGCGCGAATGCTCCGAAGCATCGCGGACGACACGACGGTCCTCGCATATCCCATGGGCATCACCGAAAAAACAGCCTCTTCGTTTGTCCGCGGATGCGACCTCATCATTGACGAGATTGAAATCCTCGAATTGGCAACCGGTATCCTGCTTCATCAAGAAGCGCGCAAGGAGGGCGTACCCGTCTTCAGCTGCAACACGGCCGGCTTCGGGACCCACTTGTTCAAGTTCACGCCAACCTCGATGACCATCGAGGAAATGCTTGGCCTGACCCTTTCGGAAGCACAGACTACGGATGCAGCTCGCAGAGCCACGTCGACGACTCCGTTTGAGATGGAACGTTTCATTCGCCGCCTGATCGCACTCATCGCTCCCGAGCTCGAACCTTGCCACCCCGTCGAGTTTCCCCGGATTATTAAACGCCTCGTCAATGAGCAGAAGGCTTCCATCCTCGGTACCAACCCTGCATTTGCTACCGGGTTTCTGGGCGACCACATCTTGCTTGAGCTTCTGAACAGCAGCCCGATTCCGCCCATGCCGGGCTATGCGTACCTGGACGCCCGAAGGGTCGAAGCAAAGATCGTAACAGGAGCATGGTGGCACTGAATCATGCGGTCACTCTCAGGATCGCCCGAGACCCGCACTCCATCGTCGAATTTCAGAGATTGCTGTTCCACACCTATTGCATCAAGATGAAGTGGCACGACCCTGAACGATTCCCTGACGGAATATTCAGGGACGAATACGACCCGTCATCCGTCTTTCTTACTATTCACGAGGAAAGCCGACTGGTTGGGGGTACCCGGCTCGTATACGATTCTGAGCGCGGCTTCCCCCACGAAGAACTGTCCCGTGTTTCGCTTCCCGAACCTCCCCACCCGGGAGTACCGGAAAAAATGAGGGAATGCCTCAGGCAATCCGGCCGCACACGAATCATGGAAGTCACCCGATTCATCGCGGAACCGTCGGCTCGGCGCATCCATACGTACGACCTCATGAAGGCAATCTACTGGTATGGAATCAATCACGGCATCGGCGCCTACTTCATGGTCGTGGACATGCAGACCTTCCTGCTGTGCCACAAGCTGGGATTTTCCCTCGTGCCGATCGGCATTCCACTCTTTTGCGAAGGCAGTTGGACCATCCCAGCAACGATGATCGTTGAGGATATGGCAAACCTGAAAACCGAAGTGCGAGAATATTTTTTGAGTACTGACAATCTCGAGGGGTCGTGGATCCCAACATGAGGACACCCCTTCTCGAAGTCCCTGCCATTCGATGTGGCAGGGATTTTTACCTGAACAAGGTCGTGATACTATAAACATAACAAAACTATGAAATTGATTCTTGCCATCTTTCTTATTACGGCAATCACCAACGGACTCTTGTTCGGGCTGGTTGCCATTAAAAAGCAAAAGGAGCTTAGAGATCCAAAATACTGGTCCTTTCTCTGCGGGATCTTTTTCCTCCTGCTTTGGGAGCTTTTTAACTATGTTGCAGACACGACACCTCACTACGCTCGCGCACTGATCTGCGCACGAGCCACGATTCCTGCGGCTTTTTTCATGTTCTGGTTTTTCTTCGTCTTCTCGACCCATTTCCCGGTACGGACCAGGCAACACCAAAGAGCAACGTTCGCTTATCTGGGACTGATCTCCTTCTTCTCCATCCTCGCGATGACGAATCTTGTGATGAGGAACGTAACGATGGAATACGGCATAGGCCTCAGCCACATCGACACCAGCTGGCTGTTCGCTCCGATTATGGTCCTCTACATCACCATATTTTGCCACGGCATCCTCATCCTTTTCAGAAAGTACCGAACTTCCGACGGAATTCAAAAGGGGCAAATCCGGTACACGCTTGTCGGATGGGGACTATTCCTGATCGGAGCCATCATCGTGAGCGGGCTGATTCCCCTCTTCTTCGTGAATTCGGCACTTTCAAAACTGGGGCCGCTCTTCAGCATCTGCATGATCGGGTGCACGACTTACGCGATCCTCAGGCATCAGTTCATGGACATTCGAATCGTCGTCCAGCGCAGCCTTATCTACCTGATCCTCTTCGCGATAGCCGTCGGCGTGTACTCGACAGGACTTGGATTGTTGGCGAGGCTGGTTCATACCCTGACCGATACGGACATCGTTCTCAGTGCCGGCCTCACCATGATCCTTGGCATCTCGTCCTTCAGGTCGTTGGAGCGATATTTTAAAAAAGTCACCGACCCGGTCTTCTTCAAGGATTCGTACCACTATGCCGACGCCCTTCACCGGTTGAGCAAGGCATTGCATACCAACGTCTCACAAACCGACATCGTTGCAGTCTCATCCCTATTGTTGAAGTCCATCTTCAAGACTGATCAGGTTGAATTCCTGCTTTCCGACCAGACACTGCAAGAACCCACTTCTGCGGAAATAGCGCTTTCCGTCCCCATTATCTTTGAAAATCGCCAAATCGGAATCCTTACATTGGGCGTGAAAAAGTCGGGAGATCCCTACACGCCAGATGACCGCCAACTCCTCGAAACGTTCGCCTATCAGGCAGCCATTTCGCTTGAAAAGGGCCGGCTCTACGAAAAGGTTGAGGAATACAGCCTCCACCTGGAACAGCTGGTGAGCGAAAGAACGGCCGAGATCAAGAAGCTTCGCGAAGACGACCGGCAGGCCATGGTGGACATTTCGCACAACCTCCAAACCCCGCTGGCGATCGTCAAGGGAGAACTCGAGACCCTTGCAACGACCTCCTCACATCCCGAAAAGATCAATGCAGTGAAAAAGTCGATCCTCCGAATATCCGACTTCATTCGACAGCTCCTTCGTCTGTCAAAGCTTGACCATTCGGCATTCGACGTGGACCTTAAGCCAGCCAACCTCTCAGCCCTGGTCACAGATCAGGTGGAATACTTCGAAGTGATGGCCGAAGCGGAAGAGATAACAATGGGTACCTTCATCGCACCTGATGTCATGATTTTCGGAAACAAGCGCCTCCTGGAGGAATTGCTCACGAACCTGGTAAGCAATTCAATCAAGTATCGCCACGAGAATAGATCGAGCACCATCCGGATTTCTCTGCTCAAGGACCAGGACCAAGCCCGTCTGGTCGTAGAAGACAACGGGAGAGGGATTCCCGCACAAGACCTTCCTGATATTTTCTCGCGCTTCTATCGCGGATCACGAGAACTGAACACGCCGGGAACCGGACTCGGTCTTGCCATCTGCCAGAAAATCGTCGAAAGGCACGGCGGATCCATCTTCGTCGAGAGTGTCGAGGATGAACAGACGACAGTGACGATCACGTTCCCTCTCCCGAACCCGAACCATGATGTTGGATGACAACAAAATAACCATTTTCAGGACCAAAATTCCCCACAAAAACCGCTTTTGCGGTTTTTGTGGGGCAGCAATACTTGCAAGCGACGTTACAATTACGAAGGGGTGACCCAGCTGATCGGATACGTTCCGACCGTAGAACCGTTCTGGCCGTAGACCGTAACTTCTCCCTGGTAGCTCGCGGATTCGTCAAGATTGTTCAGATAGATGGGATTCGAGGCTTCATATGCCGACGACGAATACATCGTGCTTGTCGCTCCACCCAGAGTGCTGTAGGTTATCGTTGCCCGAATGGGCTCATTGGCATTGACGTTGACCGTAGCACCCGTACTGGTGACATCGGAAACCGAAATGGTGGGGTTCGCAGGTATCATCCCGAAAGACGAGGAGCCGCCCATCGTCGTGACAGGCCACGAGGTAAACGACTGACCGGTCGACTGGTCGGTAGTTCCTGCGGCGTCACTACCCCCTACCATGAACGTCGAGGCTGCCGAAGGAGTAAACCCCGCAATTGTGAGGCTGTGAGCCGTGGTCAGTCCCTGCGAGGGATTAGAATATGCGATCGCCTGGGCAGCATTGGACGGATCCGACTGGTACCACACGGTCGTCGTGGTAGGCTGATCGGTCATCCACGAGATCGTCAAACCGTTCGTGCCGTTGACGCCCGTCGTATCGACGACTGCAATATTGCTGAATACCACCGATGAGGTAACGGGAGGAACTATGACGGTTGAGCTTGGGGCACAGAACGTCATCAGTCCCGCCGCCCAGTCAGGAAGGTTCTTGCAGATGATGTTCGCCTGTGCGACGCCGACGACCGTATATCCCGTGACGTTCGGCGAGATAGCGTAATTTGAGGCAAGAGCAAGAGACGGGACAATGCCGACGACAAAGAGTCCTATCAGCACAGCGACAGCCGCCGTAGAAGTGATAAGTATTTTTTTCATGAGCCTGTTAACGAAGTATCCTGGTTATTCTTACTTTCGGAATATCAGAAACTCCGTAAGATTAAGTGATAATTCTCAACATTCCCATGTGTTGTTGTCGGAAGGACCTATGACCTGGAGGGTGTCTTGTAACCGTTTTTGCGCGCTTCGGAAATGGCAATGGCGACCGCTTGTTTCTGGCTGGACACCTTCTTGCCGGATCCGCCGCTTTTCAGTTTCCCCTGCCCGTATTCGTGCATTACGCGACTGATCTTCTTCTGCGCCTTCGGTCCGTACTTGGTCATATAAGGCAAGAATAATAAGGCGTAAAAGCGGGTAATGAGGCCCTGGTCGAATCCTGGGACCTACCTTCATTATCGGAAATATGCCCCCTCATTGTCAAAAAGTTATGCACAGGAAAATTTCTCACGGCAACAACACTGGCTGTCCGTTTTTGACCTGCTTGAAGATGATGGGGCGCGTAGAAGTCCCGTTCCCGTCAAATGACGGATCCGATTGGAGCGTTTTGAGGATGCACGCCTTGTCGTTGCCGCATGTTTTAAGGAGTGCTATCGCTTTGGTCACGGCATCGTAGGTAAGATCATACGTCGCGCCCTGCGTCCCCGTCATTCCACCAGGGAATGAATAGATGACGCCTTCCGCCAGCGGGCGTGCCGAAGGACCTTCCGTGGGATAGATGCTGTACACCTGCTGGTTCAGGCCGTATCGGTGGAGCATGCTGATCCCCTTCGCAAAAAGAAACGAACTGTCCGGTGAAAAAACGGCATCGAAATCCTTGCCCTTCAATTTGGCAAGTTCCGTTTCCACGGGATCGTTGCTGTCGGCAAAGCTTATCTGGTCGACAATGGTTCCCGTGTATGCTTTCGTGAAGCCCGCGACTTCCCCTTCGGAGAAGGCGTTTTGGTATCCGATGATGACGACCTTGTTCTCCCCGTCGGCAATCATCCGGCGAGCAACTGCCGCACCTTCGTCTTCGATCGAATATTGGATGTTGAACATGGCGCCGCCGCTTTGGGCGAACAAATCATCGGGGGCTGCCGCAGGCAGGATGACGGGAACGCGATCGTCTTTGACAACTGGTGCCAGGGCCTCCTGGGGCGAACCGCACAGGGGTCCCACGACAATGGCATCATGATCAAGTTCCGTGAGCTTCTGGAAGGCGGACAGGGTCGCGTTGGCATCGCATTTTTCATCTTCCAGATCAAGGGCCACTCCTGTTCCCAGGACGGCAGCCTGCGCCGCCTTCAGGCCGTCCTCGCCATAGCTTTGCGCCTCCCCGGTAAGGGGCAGCAGGAGGCCGACGGAGAGGCCGTGAGGCCCGGATTTTGCCGCAGGCAAAATCCGGGCAATCGCGACGACCACCACCAACACGACGAGTATGCACGCAATCACGATGCCAAGCTTCTTGGGATGTTTCATAGAACCTGAGTATACCCGCCGATGAACAACCCGCTTAAAAACGAGCCGTCGCAGCTTATAAATTGAAGTTTTCCTTCAATTATGTATACTTGCGGAACATGCTATTCCCCCACTCGAACATCGAACGGTCCGTCATCCAGCGCCTTTCCACGGGCCCCGTACGGGTAGTGGACCTTGTTGCGGAATTGTCAAAATCTCTGAAGGTCACCCCCGAAGCCGTCTACCTGGCCGTTCGGAACCTGCAAAAAAAGCGCGTGCTCGTGAAGACGAAAGGCCTCGCGAGCCTGTACGTTTTTTGGATCGAGGAAATGCAGAAACTTATCGGCTCGATCGAAACGCATTATGCGCACGAATACAGCACTTTGGTAGTGACACGAAACCTTTCAAAAAAATCGTTCCGGAGCAGCACG
>CAIXMG010000033.1 GCA_903920485.1 uncultured bacterium | reverse complement strand
CTAAGAGGTACTCATTATTCAGAAGGGATTCCAGCGAAACTGTATGTTGAACGCACTTTTCAAGTTGGATAATAATCTTTTTAAAATACTCCCTAAATCTTACTGGCTCTATGTTATTTTTTGCCAAGGAATGAATTTCACTAAGGATCTGTGGTGTAATGGCAATCTTATTCAAAAATATTTCGAAGAGTTTTTGAATAAGTCTAAAATGTTTCTCGTTATAATTTTTTCCGTTCCTAGTCATCAGCGGACAATCTTTTATGTAAGAAGGATCGTAAGACCCCACAAGGAATATCAGTAACACATTCGTGTCAACTATCAGGTGGGTGTCTAAGTTTTTTGAACGATATTTTCCAAGACTATCAAGTGTGAATAAATTAGGTTGAAGCATGCGAAATCGGTTTCATATATTCTACCTTTCCATCCTCGTCAACGACTTTGAATTCTTTGTACTCTCTTTTTTTATCGAAAGGAAACTCTCCTAAGTTGTCATAGCTTAAGACTACTTTCCACCACATTTTATCTATTTCAGCAACCCCTTTAACGGGTTGTAGTTCTTCAACACGAACATCGGAAATTTTTTGAGTTGGGGGAAGTACGGCTGCCAGATAATTATACGCTGCAATTACTACTTCACGTGGTTCTTTTGACATATGCGCCACTATATAACAGATCAACCTCACAACGCAAGCTACCCTCAACACCCGCTTTATTTTTTATATACCCCCGCATTAACTCGACCTCTTCCCATGCAGCAGCATGTCCACCGCCTGCTGCATCGAGCCCGCATGCGTGACTTCCCCTCCGTTGACGAAGAAGATCGTGTCGGCATTCTCGATCGTGTTCAGACGATGCGCGATGATGACCTTCGTCGTGGACTTGGGAAGCTCGTTGAGAATCTCATCAAGAAGCTGTTCCGTAACGGTGTCGATGTTCGCCGTCGCCTCGTCGAGGATCAGGATGTCCGGACTGCGAAGCGCCGCGCGAATGAACGCGATCAGCTGCTTCTGCCCCAGACTGATCGCGTCACCGCTGGACGCGACAACGGTATCCAGTCCCTCCGAAAAGCGCGACAACAATTTCGTCAGATGCGCCTTCTCAAGAACCTCCATCAGCTGCTGGTCGGTGTATCCCTGATGTTCCTCGTTGCCATAAAGAATGTTCTCACGGACGGTACCGGTGAACAGGAACGGCTCCTGCAGGATGAACCCGATTTTTTTGGAACGCTCCGCAGGATCATAGAACCGGATGTCCTTGCCTTCCAGGTAGATGGCTCCGGCCGTCGGGTCGTACAGGCGCGCCATCAGCGATGCCGTCGTCGTCTTTCCACCGCCGGTCGGACCGACCAATGCATAGGTTTTTCCGCGTTCAAGGGTGAAATTGATGTTCCGGAGCACGTCCTTGTTTTCTTGATAATGAAAAGCGACCTCCTTGAATTCAAGTACCGCATTCGGCGCCATGGAAACGGTTACGGCTTCGCCCGTATCGGCCGGCATTACCTGCAGGTCAGATTCAAGTGCCAAGACTTCGGAAATGCGATCAAGTCCCGCAAGCGCCAACTGCCACGACGGCCACACCGAAGCCAGCTGCCGGAGCGGCGTATAGAAGTTGTTGACGTACAGGAAGTATCCGATCAGGAGGCCGATCAGGAAGTGACCCTGGGCGATGAGGTAGATCCCGAGTGCCAATACCGCCAGCTGAGCCAATGCCGAGGCCAGGACGTAGATCGGGTTGAAGATGTTGCTGGCAACTCCGGCTGCAACGGATGCCACGTAGTTCGCCTCGTTGGATTCCTTGAACTTGTCGCGGAAATAATCCAGTCGGTTGAATGCTACGATCACCTTGAAATTGTTGATGCTTTCCTGGATTTCCGCACTCATTCCGCCCAATGTCTGCAGGCTTTTCAGGCTGGTGCGCTTTACCCAGGGCGACAGCAACTGGGTTGCAACCAATGCGAGAACTGCGGGAACCAATGCGATCGCTCCCAATTCAAAGTTGATGGCCAGCAGAAACACCGCCGTACCGGCAATAAGGACGACGTTGCTGATGAACTGCATGAGTGCCTGCGCGAAGAACTGGTTCAGCTTGTCCGTGTCGTTGTTGATGCGTGAAATCAGGTCACCCGCCTTGTTCTGGTTGAAGAAGCCCACCGGAAGTTCCTGCAGTTTCGTGAAGATCTTGTTGCGCAGATTGAACAGCAGTCGTCGTCCAACGCCTCCCATGGTTCTGATTTGCAAGTAACTTGCCGTAAGTCCCACCATGAAGATGCCGAACAGCCACGCGGAATACACTAAGACTCCGTGAAAATCCTTCGTAATCAAATACACGTCGACGATGCGCGCGATCAGGATCGGAACGACAAGGGTAGCCACCGAGCTGACAAGGATGGCAATCAATGCGATGGTCACCACCCTGCCTTCTTCCGCCAACAACGGAAACAGCCTGCGCCATGCCGTGACGAGGACGCCCTTATCCTCCTCTTTTTTCATGTCGGTTTTGCTGAGAGAGTAGTTCATAGATTATGCATGAGGATCCATCTCATACTGGTTGATGCTCCGCTGCGACTGGTAGATCTGCACGTATTCGGGTGACGAATGCATCAGTTCGTCATGCGTTCCTTCTGCGAGCACTTCACCCTCCATCAACAGCACAATCTTGTCGTAATGCTCGACCGAGGAAATCTTCTGCGTGACGGAAATAAGGGTAAGCCCCGGATAATTCCTCGCGACGTTTGCAAGGATCTTCTTTTCAGTATTGGCATCGACGCGGGCGGTGAAGTCGTCAAGAAGCAGCACCTTCGGATCAAGCGCCAGTGCGCGCGCCAGCATGATGCGCTGCTTCTGCCCGCCGGAAAGGCTGGTCCCGCGTTCGGAAACGATCGTGTCCAATTTTTGCGGAAGCGTGTCGACGAAGTCGCGCAGTTCCGCGGTCTCGATCGCCTTCTCGATCGACGAGTCCTTGACCGTGTTGGAAAACGCGATGTTTTCGCGAAGCGTCAGGTTGAACATGACGCTGTCCTGGAACACGAAACCGACCTGACTGTGGATCGAGGACTTGTCGTATTCGTTGATATCCTTGCCGTCAAAGTCTATTTCTCCCGACGTAGGAGCAAGAAGCCCTGTCAGCAAATACAGCAACTGCGTCTTTCCCGCAGCCGTCGGTCCGATGATCGCGGTCCTGCTGCCTGCCGCTACAGACAATGAAACGTTTTTCAGTGCATCCTTTTGTCCGAAATTGACCGTGACATTCTTAACCTCGATGTCGCCGCGAAGCACGGCTTTGAGACCGCCGGTTTTCTTTTCGACGGGAGCATCAAGGACGCGAAGAATGCGACCATACGAAGCCTGGGCCTGGGCGATCACGTTGCTCATGAACCCGATGATCATGATCGGGAAGATGAGGATCGCCAGGTAGCTGTTGAACGCGGTGAAGTTCCCAAGCGACATCGTGCCCGTGATTACGTAGCGCCCTCCCAAGACCACGATGGCAAGCGTCGCCAGGTTGGTCATGAAGGTGATCACCGGGATAAGGCTTGCGAACAGCCTGAGGATTTCAAGGCTGATCCGCTTTGCTTCGGTATTGGCATCGAGAAACTTTTTTGATTCCGTGTCGCGGGAATTCAGCAGCCGGATAAGCGCCGCACCGAGGATGCTTTCGCTGATGACCTTGTTCAGCCAGTCGATGGCTTCCTGGGACTTTACGAACAGCTTGCGAACCTGCTTCAAAATCAGGAAGAACATGATGCCGATGACCGGCACGACCGCCAAAACGACCAGCCCCAACCGCCAATTGGCGACCAGCAGCAGGATGGCCGTTCCGACCAGCAGGAACACCGACGAGATCAGCGATGCGACCGCCGTCGATACGAATGTCTTTACGGCATCCACGTCGGACGTCAGGTTGGTAAGGATTTTGGCCGGAGTGACACTTTCGATGTACGCATACGGCTGCACGGAGATCTTCGCGGAAATGTCATTGCGCATGTCGCGCGCCACGCGTTCGGATGCGTAGACCTGGACGATGTTCTGCAGATACGTGAAGACGAAGATCAGGACGGCAATGATCGAAAACTCGACAATCAGGCGCCCAATCAGGAAATGTCCGTTCGTGTACGTGTCGATTCCGTTTGAGATGATGCTGGGAACCGACAGGCTGAGGGCGTTGGCGACGATCGTCAGCACGATCAAGAGGCCGATCAGAAGCGAGTACTTCTTCAGCAGGCCGAAGAGGCCAGGAGCCTTAGCTTGTGAGACGGGATCTTTCATAGGAGGGAGAATGATTACGCGTCGCGACGGATAAATTCGTCGAAGGTCATCTTCACGTAGTCCTTGTCGCGGATGCCGGCACGCTCGTAGATCTGAGTCGCAGAACAGACGACTTTCTGGCCAAGGGAAAAGCCGAGGCCGACGATTGCCTGGTCAACCTGCTCCCAGGTCGGCGCCTCGATCTCGATATACGGATTAAGGCGCGGCCACTCGTCGATGTCAAACGTCACGTCGCCCAACTGCCAGGTTCGGCGCTTCTTTTCCTGGACGAACTTCTCGATCATGCCGATCTTTAGGAGAAGCTGGGTCATCAGCGCAAAGTCGCCGACGGTGACCTCGACCTCCTCCATGCCGGAATCGTTCATCGCGGCCTTTTCACCAGAAACGCCCAGGCGCTTCTTGTACGCGATCGCGACAGCCTTTCCGTCGTCACGCATGCGCACCCATGAAGAATCCTTGTCCAAGGGGAATCCTGGATAGTCAAAAGTTGTCGACTTGAAAAACTGTTCTCCGACTTTTTGTGCGCCAAGTGCCGTCAGTTTCCTTTCAACATCCGCAATATCGATATCAAGTACTTTCGCCTCGATTTCCTGTGCCATATCGGGATATAGTATCACTTTTTACTTGGAATGGCCATCGCGGTTTCCCCACTGCCAGCGCATGGATTCACCCTTGAAGAGAGACAGGGCAACCAACCCAATGGTAAGGGCGACTAGTATGACCGTGCCGGTGATAATCGACGCAGGCGTATTGATGTGGCG
>CAIXMG010000032.1 GCA_903920485.1 uncultured bacterium | reverse complement strand
GTGGCGTTATAACGATACCAATCGCAAATCCAAGGAATACAAATATAACCGCAAACAATAAGTTCTTCGTGAAGTTTTTCATAAAAAATTTCCTTTGTGTAATATATTTCCTGTAGAAACAAGGTTTTATTCAGGCACCCTTTGAGAGCATGGGCCTGGTCTCAAAGGAACTCGAGAATTTCTACTCGCAAAAGCTCGGCCCCGCGATGAATTATCTGTTCAGCCGAGGAGCACCGCTTCCCAAAGACCTCACGGTCGTGAAAGAAATCTACCCACTTTATCTTGTGGGATATAAACTTTCCGAAGATGAGACACAGAAAGCTTTCAAGGCTGTCAGCGACTCGCCTTATTCCACGTATCTTAAAAAGGGCGACATTGAGATCATCAGCGGTTCTGAACTTATAGTTGATAAATATCTTTGATGAAACAACAAGCCCACAGATTATCGAGGAACTGGTAAGGAATACCGTCCTTTTCCGTGAGTTTGAAAAACAGCTTGGGCAGTATCTTAATTTGCACAGAACGATCTGGGATGAAATACGGCTCATTCGAGATGCAAAAGGGGTAACACTTACGCAGTTCCCAAAAATCAGAGCAAGGGTTTTGGAATATCTAAAAACCTTGTCGTTCGTAAAAGCTAGAATTGCCCAGATGGAGGATATTCTTGTTGCACGCGAAGAAACGCTTGACGAAACACCCGCAGTCAAGAAAATTCTCGATGACTTAGACCTGATGACTCGGTTCCAGATGTTCAAGGCAGACCAGGCCTACCTTCTTAATCTTTGGGAATTGACTATCGAATATGCCGAAGGCACGATAACCCTTCTTGATTCCCTGCTTAACGAAAACACCCAGCGTGAGATCGGCATCTTGCAGGTGATCACATTCGTTGGCGTTCTTACGGGATTCTTTGGCATGAACATCGCCTTTCCTTGGCAAAGAACCGATTGGAGCAATGCATTTCGAGCATCGATCTTTGTGGTCTGTTTGATAGTTGTCGTATCACTTCTTGCGAGATACTTCCTAAAGCGAAGCGTGTACGGTAAAAAGATCATGATGAAGTAGCCAGGCAACCTCGGTCCCAAATGGCACAGCTTAAAAAGCCACACTAAAAACCCGCTTTCGCGGGATTTTTAGTATAAGAGATTCCTACTGATGTGCATTTACCCAAGCCTGCGTCGCAGGGCCGAAGTAGCCCGTTGCCGGTACGCCAGCGCTTTTTTGGAGTGCCTGGAGAGCCGTGAACGTCTTCGTGCCGAACGTGTCGGTCTCATGACCGAGCGATCCTGCGCCGCTGGCAGCCACCGGATCATTATGGGTATTCAGGTAATGTTCCAACCGAGCGACATCCGGATCAACGTCACCCTTTTTTAGATTCTTCAGGAATCCTTGAGCGGTTGGTGTTGCCGGAACGGTCGCAGGGATCGCTGGTATTACTACCGGAACCGTCGTTGATCCTGCCAGGATCGCATTGATGAATGCGCGCGTGATCGGACCAAGGACACCGTCCGCGGCAAGCCCGTGAGTCTTCTGGTATTTCTTGAGGGCATTCGCTGTCGCGGGACCGTACGCCTGCGTCTCATGTCCCAGCGATCCCGGACCGCTGGCCGCCACCGTTGCGCCATGCGTGTTCAGGAAGTGCTGAAGGGCAAGGATGTCTGACCCCTTCGAACCCTTCTTCAAGTTTCGAGGAAGGAGTGCCGCTGTTCCCGGCTGTGCAGCCGTGGTCGGTGCCGCTGATACAGGCTGAGTGACCGTCGGCACCTGGGCAACACTGTACCCAAGAGAGACACCGCCCCCTCCGCCCCCTCCTCCGCCACCGCCACCGCCGGATGAAGGCGGAGCGATGACCGTGAACGGCCCGATGTCGAGCGTGTTGGATATCTCGTTTCCGACCACATAATTGAACGAAGTTGAGTACGTTCCCCCGACCTGAAGTCCAGTAAACGTGACCTGATGAGTAACCGGATCGAGATGGGTCGTTACCGTTCCACCGACGCTCTGCGTGATTTCCGCGAATTCATATCCTCCATGCGAACCGGTGTTCGAGAATGTGTAGATCGCGTTTGCCGCCGTCGTCTGCGAAGAAATCGGGGTTACCGTCGCAAGCACAGGTGCACCTGAGAAATCCTGTGTCGGATTTACAAGCGTCGGATATTCGTTTGAATTGGAGATCCACGTGTTTGTGAAATTCCAGTTCGTAAGAGGTCCGTCCGTTGTCGAATTTTGGAAGAACGAACCGAGAGCTTCACTGGTACAGAACGGACTCTCTGCGACGTTACCGACACATGCAAGATCATCAGAATCTGAAAGAGTCGCATACCACAGATCCGTCGGGGTGATTCCCTGTCCTAATTGTCCCACAAGCCATCCGGAGTTTGTCGCCCCGGTGACTTTTGAAAGATCAGCCGCGCTGAACGAATGGGTAAGCGTTACGGCTCCGGCGTTCGTATCGAACTGCCCGATCAATCCTCCGAAGTTTTGAGGGCTTGATCCCGTAACCGCGACCGATCCGCCTGCATAGGTATTCGAAATCGAAAGGTTCGTTCCATCTTGATTGGCATATCCGATGAATCCTCCGACTTCCTGGTTTCCGGAAATGTTTCCGTCGGCATACGCGTCCGCAATCGAACTGTCACCGTCGGCATCTCCGATGAATCCTCCGACATTCTCATATCCGGAAACATCGCCGCTTGCGTAACTCGACGAGACCGAACATGCGTAAGGCTGATTCGAGCTGTTTGAATAACATGCCAGGAAGCCGACAAGTCCGCCGGCGTTATAGGCACCGTCATCATTGACATTTCCCGTGACGTTTCCGCTTGCGTAGTCATGATTGATGACGAGTCCGCCCGTAGATGTTCCACCAAGGTCAATTCCCGGACCTTCGCCGTCGGTTCCTCCGATCAGTCCGCCGACATCACCGTCTCCGATCACATTGCCTGACATGAAACTGTTTTGGAGTGTGAGCTGCGAGGTGATTGAGTCGTTTCCGAATACGAAGACATGCCCGAGAAGCCCTCCGATTTCGCTTCCTGTTCCGGTCACCGTGTTGGTCATGGAACTGCCGTCGATGTCAGTAGTTATACTTCCGCCGTCGTCATACGTTTCGAACGATCCGATCAGTCCACCGACCGAGTAGTTGCCCGAAACCGCTCCGGTAACTGAATCGTCCGTAATCGAGACAGCGGAGGTTCCCTCTTCACCGTCGGCCTGCATGTCTCCGATCAGGCCGCCGATTGAACTGCCTTGTGTCGCGGAAACCGTGCTTGAAACCGTCGAGTTTGAAATGGTGAGTCCGGCAGGATCACCATCTGATCCTGTATCAATGTTCAAGTCTCCGATCAGTCCGCCGACTTCGTCAGCTTCCCCGTCAGATGAACCGATCGTGCCGCCCGAAACGGTCGCATGATCGACCACTACCGTCGTATCCGTATTGTACACTTCAAGCTCGCCGAAGATTCCGCCGATATACCCTTCCGGATTATCAATGGTTCCCGTGTAGGTCAGATTCGAAAACGTGCTGGCGGCGCCATTGTTGATGTATGCATCGCCGACCAATCCTCCTTCTTCCCAGTCGTCGAGGCCTTCAACATTCAAGGCACTCGAAATGTCTTCAAGCGTCGCATCTTGGTTCACATCTCCGACCAGCGAACCGACGTTGTACCCGCCCGTAACCGAACCGCTCGCAAGGGTCAAGTTCTCGATCGTCGCATTCGTAACTTCGGAGAACAACCCAACATCGTCGGTATTTTCCGACTGGTTGATCGTCAAGTTCGTAATGCTCGAATTATTTCCATCAAGAGTTCCGGTGAAGCCGCTTTCCGTATTTATTCCGATCGGCTGGAAGTCGATTCCCGAACAGTCGATGGCATTTCCCGAACTTGGAACAATCTTGTAATCCGCAGTCAAATCGCTGTCGATGCCTTCGAGCTGCATGCAGTCTGAAATGATGTACGGCTGGCTCGGTGTTCCTTGTCCCGTTCCGTTGAAATTCGGAATCATCTTGATCGAATATCGGTTTGCAGTACTTTCGTCGAGTTCGTTGAGTTCGTTTTCTGGGTCAACACTTGTACTGTAATTACCTACCGAGTCTTCTTCACTATTGATGTAGCCGCCTGCCGTTGCTTGCAAACTGACCGGATTGCCATCGCCGCAACCATTGGCAACCGTTGTCGGGTTTACCTCGACAATACCATTTGAATCAGCCGTGCCAAGGGTCACGAATCCTCCCCATGCCGGACATGCGATACTTACTGTCGCACCCGGAATCGGGGTTCCTGCGACATCGGTTACGGTGACTTTGATGTCACCCACCGTTCCGCCTCCGCCCCCTCCGCCGCCATTTCCACCACTGGTCGTGAATGTCCACACGTTTAGAGCCGTAATGCCGTAATTCGCCAAACTGTTTGTATCGACAAACGCACCCGGATCAATCTCAACTGCATATGTTTTAGAATCGGAAAGTGCCATTTCTGTCGGAATACTCACGGTCGTCGTTCCGTTGCCCGAAACATCCCCGGCGTCAAGCGTCACCACGATAGAATCATCGGCAGTATTGATAATCGTAATATGCTTTCCGGAAACGCCCGTGACCGCCCTATCAAACGTAATGGTAAGCGGCGTTCCTTCGTCTATTCCTGTCGCCTGGTCCGCAGGCGAGAGCGAAACGATTTCAGGACTTTCCCATACGAGTGTCGGCAATGCATCGGTGTTATTTTGCCAATACCCTCCGAAATTCGTAAAGCTTGCATATGGCTCGTTTGAAGTATCCTCAAAATAATCGCGAGTGCTTTCATCGGTACACCCAACATTACCGCCCTGTGGGAAACAGAGAGCCTGTCCCGAAAGGGCGATACTTGAATACGCGTTTGTGATAGTCGCCTCGTCGTTTTCGCCCGCAATGCTTCCTGCGCTCGAGTTGTCGCTGCTGGTCACCGAACCGGTTGCAAATACGTTCGTCAAGGTGCCTGAACTGAAGAGTCGTCCAACCAGTCCGCCGGTACCGGAGCTGCCGTTCACCGCAACATCAGCATATGAATCAGTAATCGCGGCTCCGTTGAAGCCTGCCAAGCCTCCCGTATATGACGAACCAGAAATACTTCCGGACGCATAGTCATCCGACATCGGACCATAGTTGGTTCCGACCATGAGTCCGCTGAAATTTCCGTTTGCATTCAGAACTCCGCGGACAAACGAATCGCGAATCGTTCCGTTATTATCCCCGACGAGCGATCCGACATAGCTTGTTCCCGTTATGTTCGAATACAGCAAGCCGACATGTTCAATAACCGAGTGGGTGTCAGTCGCACCAAACAGACCGAATCCGTTGTTGTCGTTTATTTCGTCATTCATGAACAGGTTTTCAATGACATGATTGTTTCCATTGAATGTTCCGGTAAATTTTGAGGTGTCGTTTCCGATGCGCGTAAATCCGGCACCGCCGTTGTAGAGCGCTGCGTCGTAGCCTGGATAACTTGAATTTGAAATATCCGTCGCCTTGCAATCAATGTCATTATCCAAGATGAAATCCGACGACAAGTACGATCCAATGTCCTGCAGCTGTTCGCAAGTCGTAATCTGGTAAGGATTACCACTCGAACCATCTCCTCCTGCGAATACCGAAGGAGGCGCTTGATCTATCGAAGGAATTGCATTAAGGATCGGTAACCCGCCGCTAACGGTATCCCAAATCGGCGTCGTGAAATCCCAAACCGGCGAACCGCTTGCCGTAAACGGTGCGTTCGTCGAATTGTCAAGGAAATGCGAGGCATCCGGCGAACCAGTTGTGTTTACCGCAGTACACTGCCCAGCAATATCGCCGTTTTGCGTACAGCCCGTCTGCCCGCTTGCAAGCTGGTCATAGAAATCATTGCTGTACGTGTTGTTGCCATTATCGTTTCCGATGAAGCCACCGTATGTTCCTGTGACATCAGAGACGAATCCGGTTGAAAACGAATTGTCGATCGTCGAATTGTCAACCTCACCGGCAAAACCGCCTTCTTGACCGCCGCCATTGCTGCCGTTATCGCCCGTTACGGACCCACTTGCATATGCTTGCTGTACTTCTGAATCGTCTGTGATCCAGCCGGCAAAACCGCCGATCTCACTGTCACCTGCGACATTTCCCGTCGCGTACGAATCGGCGGTAAGTGCACCATCGATTCCCCCGGCAAACCCACCCACGCTGTAGTTAGCTGAAACGGCACCGCTTGCAAAACTTTGGATGAGTTCGGACGAATCGAGTTCACACCCGACAAAACCGCCGACACCGCAGCCAAGACTGCTACTGTAACTCGTCACATTTCCTGTGACATAACTGAATCCGATGCCTGCGCTGTCCTGAACACCAACCAGCCCTCCGAGGAAGGTCGTCGGTCCATTCGCGACAATGTTGCCTGTCACCGAACTGCCCAAAATTGACGATTCGCTCAGAGCTCCTACCAGTCCTCCGACTGCCGGACCTTCGCTGTCGTTACTGTCGACCGTAATGGTCGCGCTCGAACTATCGTTCGTAAGAGTCGAACCGCCTATCGCTTCCCCCGCAAGTGCTCCCATCTCGTTTTGACCCTCGACCGAACCCGCAATGTTCAAGTTCGAAATGGTCGCATCACTGACCACCGGAAACAGTCCGATATCGCTAAAGGCGTCCGTCGTGTCGTTGATCGCAACCGTAATGGTATAACCGCCGCCATCAAACGTTCCCTGGAAAGCGTTGAGACCGCCGCCGATCATCACGGCGTTGCCGTCAAGATGGCAGTCGATGCTTTGGGTCAACACATACGAACCGCTTAGGTTAGCGTTGACGAGGTTTTCAAGATCCGAACATGATGAAATCGAGACCGGACCTCCGCCACCTCCGCCGCCATCAGTTGGTGTTGTCGCATCTGCGGCTGACGAAGCGGTTCCGGTTCCGACCGTGTTAATCGCAGACACACGATAGTCGTATTGGGTGTTCGCCGAAAGACCTATATCAGGGTACGTTGTACTTGTCGTTCCTGTGTTAGGAACAAGTACTGAAAATCCTCCGCCATCTGGCGATTCGCGTTCGATCCTATATCCGGTGATCGGAGATCCTCCGTCATTGGCAGGCGCAGTCCACACCAAATCGATTTCAGATGACGAAACCGCATTCGCCGAAAGGCCTGTCACCTGATCAGGAACCGCCGTTGTCGGTCCGGTACTTGGAACAGACTGAAGCACGGGGTATGCAGAGGTTGTTGACCAAACAACGGTGAAATCCCAGTGAGGCGTACTGCTTACCGTAAATGGCGCATTCGTCGAATTGTTTTCAAAATAGGTCGAGTCGCTTTCACCGGTACAGTCACTCGAAACGATGGCACCACTATCACCCTGCGCGCAATCTGTCTGTCCGCTTCGCGTCGTATCCCAAAAATCATCCGAGATCGAGCCCGACATGTATCCGAAAAGTCCGCCGTCGCGAGGGCCTGTCGCCGTAACATGACTCGTGCTGAAGCTGTCGGTTACGGTTCCCTGCTGGCTTCCTACCAGTCCTCCGTTTTGGTAAGTCGATCCTGAAACAAGTCCGCTTGAATACGAACGACTGATTGATCCGCCACTCAAATATCCGACAAGTCCGCCGAGCTGTCCGTTGCCGCTGGTTGCGGAAATGTGTCCTTCGTTATAACTGTCGGCAACCGATGAACCGTACGAATCACCGACAATACCTCCCATGTCGGATTGTCCGGAAACGATAGCACTGTTTACTACCTGGGAAAGCGTTACTCCTCCGTCCGTTTCGCCCGCAATACCGCCGACTCCGTTATCGCCGTTTACGGTTCCGGCAACACGCAGGCGCTCAACTGTCGCCCCAAAGGCGAATCGGAAGAGCCCAATGTCGTTGTCATCGTCGTTGATCGCAACCGTAACCGTGTGTCCGCCTCCGTCGAACGTTCCCGTAAATGCGCTTGAGGTGCTTCCAACCATGATACTGTTTCCTTCACCGGTACAGTCCAAATCCTGCGTCAAGATAAATGACGAAGACAAGTAACTATTAATGTCTTCAATTTGGGAACATGACGAAATACCATACGGTGTGGTTACCCCGTCACCGCTATCAAACGGAGATCCGCCACCTCCACCGCCGCCACCATAATCCTCATTGGCTTCGGTAACCGGAAAATTCGAGACACTTGTCATGTAGTTGTTCGAGACATCGTAGACCTGATTACCCAGCCCGCTTGAGTCGTATGAGAACGTCAAAGGCCCGTCGTAATCATTGGCGTCGCTCGTGTCGAGGACGACGTTGACATGGTTGTCGCTAGAACCTTCGGCAATGTCACCGCCGGTTATCGCAATCGGCTGTCCGGTAGTTGCGTTATATACCGCAAAATTCGGGTGGGGCTGATCACCGCCATCTACGTCAACGACATTTTCCGAAAGAGAAAGCCTGATACTGGTCGTCGGAGAACTTCCGCCGCTGTTTTCTGCATCGCCTGCAACGATGACCGGCGCCGCATCATCGGTGATAAGGTCCTGAGGAACATAATCCTCGTCATTGCCGATGCTGCCATTTGCAACAACCGTTTGTTGTGCAATATCAAGATCCCCGTTCGGCGAGGTGGTAATGTCCCATGGACTTATTCCGTCCTGTGGGTCTGAAAGAGAGATGTTGAAAAATAGATCAAGCGCATTGTCTTCAGTGTCAATACTTGCAGAGTTTGGATTTACGCCGTTGTAGGTAATGTGAGAAAGATCTGTTCCTCCAGCCGTTGTCGTTCCTGAATACCAAAACGAGGTGAGTGTCGGTCCGGTGCTTGGCACGATAATTTCAACCTGGCTTGCGCCGTCGTTAACCATGTCGCCGACAATGTCGAGTGAATCTTCGTACGGACTGACGGTGAACTGATGATTACTATCTGAATCCATCGCGTTTTCAGCCGGCGACAGGTCTAGTGCACCTGAAACCGCAATCGTTTCCGTCGTATTCGCGCTTGGAATCGCGTAGTCAAAGCACCATGTCGCCGCGTTCGCGTCTCCACAGTCCGTCACCGTTTGGGTTCCGCCATCAGGCGACACGGAAACCGCCGGAATGGTAACCGGCTCCGAGAAAGTCAGTTCCACCGTTTGCGGCGTTGGAGTTGAGGCATCAAGCGCATCGCCGTCGATATCGGAAACCACAACGACCGGTTTCGCGTTGTCGGTAATGCCCCCATTGGCAACCGAAAGCGTCGCCGCGTTCGAAACGAGGCCCTGATTGCTCAACGTATGTGCGGCAAGCGTAATCGCTCCGCCTGACTTGTACGAGCCGGCCGCAATCGGAAAGGTTGCCGTAATCGTGCTCCCGCTCAAGGTTGCGGATGTCGGCACGTTTCCGTTGTAGTGGATATGTGACAAGTCGGTCGAATCAGCAGTTGAGTTCTCCGAATCGAAAAACTGTGTAAATCCCGTTCCTGAAATTACAATATCAACCGTCGAAGAATTTGAGTTTTGAATTACCGCCGAAGAAACCGTCGGGAACGGAGTACCGCTTGCATGTACCGTGAGAGAAAACGCCGAGACAGCAATTATCACTAATAATGCTCCGCAAAGTGCGAGTGCTGCCCTCTTGAAAAACGGCGTTTTCATAATAAAAAAGTGAAGGACCTTTTGCGATCCTGTCTTAATGATAATGCCATCATTATATAGTTACCGCAGGCAAAAAGGAAGCATTTTTCTTGACCTGGGGACAACTGGATGCCATAAGCCATTGTATATTTTTGAACGATCTTGGTATAATGATGCGTATGAAACACTTTTCCGCCCAAAAGACACTTGCGGCCACGGTCGCCTTGACCGGCCTCGCAGTTGCGTCGTTCGCATTTGCAGCAACCACCACGACCGTATCGCCGACACCTGACCCTTCCCTGAGCCGTTCGAACATCCACCACGTCACGTCAGGAAAGAAAACCGGGGCACCCGTTCTACGCAAGGGGTTCGGAGGAACCGTAACGGCGATCACCGGAACGACAATCACTGTTTCGTCAGGAGGAAAGAATCCACAGACATATTCAATTGACGCGAGCAAGGCACGCGTTATCGGCGGAACGGTGAAAGCGATCATTGATATCAAGGTCGGCGACGACCTTGTCGCAATCGGAACGATAACAGGAACGAACATTTCTGCAAAACTGATTATCGATCGTCCCGCAGGCGAAAAAACCCCAAAGGCATTCATGTCTCATCGTAAGGCGACCCAGGATGCCGCTACCAAATAAAGTTCCGCACCCAAAAGAAACCGCCAGTACAGGGTACTGGCGGTTTCTTTTGGGTAAACACCTGTCTGTAACTAGCTCTTTGGGGCATGCCGAGTATGCTGCGCAACAGGGGAAACGCTTACAAAGCGTGCGGTGCCAGTACCCGTCGTCGAATCAACACCGATGACGAAAACCCTACTTCCGACCACGACATCAGCAATCGTTGCAGATTTGGTTCCAGGGATGCTGAACATCGTTTTCGCATCCGTCGTCACCGTGACGGAAGATGTCGTATTTGCAACAGCATCCCCTCTTGCCCTGCCATGAGCATGCTGACTTGCTGAGACGGTCATCGTGTCTCCGCTAACAGCGGTAACGACTCCGCTCACGATGCCTGAACCTATCGAAGCCTGGGCACCATCGGTAATCCTGGTCGCCGCGACCGACGTTCCGTTCACGGTACCAAGAATCATGAGCCGGTCCCCCGCCTTCAGGGCGCTCGCATCAGCGGTTGCCCCCTTTACGAGGATCTTTGCATTGGAAGCATCGACTGTCGTGATACCAGCGTTTCCTCCCCGAGCCGTGACGGTCAGGGTGGTTCCCGACACGCTATCGAGGATAACCATCAACGCATGGGGACCATGAGAATTCAAGCGCCTTGCAGTTGTAGGGACAGTCGCCGAAGCAAAAGCGGAGCTCCCAATAGCCAGAGAGAGCGCAATTGCCAGGCCAAGGACGTACGTTAACTTTTTTGACATAAAATAAAATTTCGAAGGTAAGGATAAGTAAGGTGTCTGCGACCCGATCATTGTAACATGCAACCCAGGAACTTTGCACGTGTGAATAACTTTAAAACTTGACTGTCCTCGGCGTTCCGAGTCCTGTCACGTAATCATAGTGCTTTCTGGCCGTACAATAGTATCCGCAGTCGCCATTCGAGCCGCTTGTAATGTCGTTGAAGTAATCGGCGCTGCTTGAGGAGGACTTGTCGGCATAGAAGTTCTTATCGTTTGCCGAAAGCCCCAGCGACTGGATGGCAGCCCACTGCGGGGCACCGGCCGACGTCCCGCCGACCACATACCAACCGCCCGTTTTTCCCGATGATCGATAGATCGAAAATCCTGATGTAGGATCGGCATCATAAGCAACATCGGGAATCGAACGCTTCCCGTTCGCCTTTGCGATGGAATAGCCGGACTGGAAACTGGGCTCGGACTCGTATGCGCTTACGCCGCCACCGGAACCCACCCAACCTTTCTCGGAAGAAAGGGTTCCCGATTTTGAGATGGTAAGACTTGTTCCACCAACAGCAACAACATAGGGCGATGCCGCCGGCCAACTGGCCCCTGCTCCATTGTCACCCGAGGATGCAAAGAACGTCTTTCCGGCAACTTGAAAATGCGAATCCAGCGTGGTCTCGTCGGAAAACTCGGGACCGCCCCAGCTCATGGAGACCGCAACGACATCCTGCTGTTTTGTCGCGTAATCAAGGGCATCCAGCAAATTCTGGCCGCTTTGGGTCTTTGCCGCAACCAACAGGATCTTCGCCGACGGCGCAATGGCGTGCGCCCATTCGACATCAAGGGACGTTTCCATCGCCCAATTCGTGTCGGACTTGGTGCCTGCGGCCATCAGGTGTTTTTCGAAACACTTGTTTGCCGTTGTGCACGCTGGAAGGCCGAACGCCTTCGAGAACGTGCCAAGATCGCTTTCGATCGTGGCATCGTCATACGCGCCGATGATCGCGATCGTCCCATGACCCCCGGTTGCCGGCAGGTGATATGCCGTTTTTATTTGGGCAGGCGAAAGGCCGACGGGCGTCTTCGAAACCGCTCCGTAGACATGAATCGGCGGCTTTGCCTTGAACGTACCGAAACGATAACTTGCCAGACTGGTGGCAGGAAGCATGATAAAGCTGATAATAGCGACATTGATAATGAGTAACGATGTGATGGTTCTTTTCATACTCCGCCAGAATACCAACCGACTGCCAAAGAAACGGATAAGAAGTTATCATGGAAGGATAATGTTTTTGTTATCAAACCCAAAAGCTCCTCATGCGAGGAGCTTTTTATCGTCAGGGTGTCTTGTGAATAAGAATGATCAGAACATCTTCTTGAAGAAGTTTCCGATTCCCTGGAAAAATCCACGGTGGGCAGAACTGCTACCCGGTACCGTAGAACCGTCATTGTCATCGTGCCCCCTGCCGTTTATATCGGAAGTTCCGACGCGGATCGAAGTAGCCGTGAAGGTATTCGAAGATGCGTCAAGCGTTCCCCGTGCAGATATCATCTGGCCGGCGGCAAGACTTGAGACCGCCCCGGCTACGTTGTTATTGGTAACCGTCGTAGCCGATGTCGTAACCAGGGTTACCGTCGTTGGGGTAGGCGCTGTCGTGGTCGCTCCGGAATTCGGCACCTTCCACGAATGCGTCGTTACCGTGAACGTCGTACCGTTCACCGAGGCGATGGTTCCGATCAAGTAGTTGGACGGATTCGGCGTGGTAATTATCCCAAAGTCCACGATGGTCGAGGCGATGATTGATGTTCCTGAAATCGGGGTCGCCGAGGTTACCGCGACCGTATCACCGATAGCGATAGATGCCAGCGAGCTTGCCACAGGAACAGTTCCCAAGGAACCCTTGGTTACTGCTGCATTTGCAGCATTGATAGTGTCGGAAGCATTGTTACGTCCAGAAATCGTGAGGGTGGTGCCAGAAATGGCAGTTACCTTGCCCATGACGCGATTCTTGTTCATACCCACGCCATCACGCATTCCGCTGTTTGCAGGAGCCGTTCCGAAGTCAACGACTGATGTTGCCGTGACGGATGTTCCGGAAATCGTACCCGTAACAGCGATATGGTCACCTATCGCAACCGAGGAAGCTGTGATGGTTGAAGCATTCTTGCCGAAGCCTTTGGTAATCTTTGCGTTAGTAGCATCAACCGTATAAGTAGTTACCGTTGCAGTCGTAGCCGAATTCTTCGGACCGTTGGAAGTCACGGTAAGGGTATTACCGTTGACGGCTGTTACGGTTCCCATGACTGCAGGACGCTGCATGGTACCGCCGTGCATCATGCCGTGGCTTCGTCCGAATCCTGATGCACCGTTGGCAGGAACCGGAGATGCCTGGGCAAATGCATGCGCACCAAGACCGAGGAATGCGATTCCCGCGATAGCAAGCGTAAGAAATGATAATGTTTTTTTCATAGTGATGTAATATAAGGGTGAGACTTAAGCTGAGGGGACGTTGGCTGGAATGTGTCCCACAACCAGGTATACGAGCAACGGGGTTTCCCTGGTGCAAGGCATGTGCAGTTATTCACCTAATCCCCTTCCTTGCTTTTCTTGAAAGGAGTATACTGTCGAAGTCTACTTATAAGGACAACCCCTACCAATTTATATTTATGGAAAACAACAACCAAAATCCTGGAAAGCATGGAATGACCTGCAACTGCATGAGCTGCCAGTGGAGCGACATGAAGGCGCATCACATGGGATACCGAATCGCACGAAAGATCTTCGTCGTATTCCTC
>CAIXMG010000031.1 GCA_903920485.1 uncultured bacterium | reverse complement strand
TGACCTACCCCACGTCAAGGGGTCGCTCTACCAACTGAGCTAATCGCGCAAGTGGAGCCATCATAGCGCAACCATGATTGATTTTCAAGGGGGATTCTGGTAGGGTAGAAGGAAATTTATACAAATGAACATACTATTCCTTACCCTGAGAGACATTGAGGATGCTGGTGGCATTCTCATGATTGTAAAATCGATCGTACCCACTTTCGATTCTGGCCCGCTTTTTAAGACCGTTTCCCCAACTGAACCGTGGGAAGACTTCCTGGTAACCCATTATCCCAAGTGTCCCAAGCACTTTGCCAAGACTGAAGACCAGCTCATGGATCGGGTTGCCACGAAGACAAAATGGTTCTTGTACCGACGGATCAAGCAGACCTTGGTCGTAATCGTCGACTTTTGTGATATTGCAAAAGTACTTGCGTATTTCCGTCAGGCGGTTCAAGAGGCATCAATGGCCTATGAAAAAATCTCCTGTACGTCGAGTTCCTATCGCCTGTATCCCAAGGTAACAGCTTCCAGGGGAATAGGGGGTCATCATGACACCTATTATGGTGATTTCGTGGGCTGTCCATAAAGAAGCAACAACTAAAAAGAAAGATCCCTCGGTAACGAGGGTCTTTTCTTTTGTCAAAATTCGTGCTATATTTTTCGGGCTTTTATAAGGCAAAGGCTTGCCCTGAGCGAAGCCGAAGGGCCCTATCGTCTATCAGTTAGGACACAAGATTTTCAATCTTGGAAGCTGGGTGCGACTCCCAGTAGGGTCACCAATTGGGATTTATTTCCCTCAAACTCACCAAGAGACAAAGCTGTCCCTTGGTGAGTTTGAATAAATTTGCTAGAGTGGGAACTAATGAGTGGCACTACAGAGTTTTCATTTCAGGCGTCAAGCTATCTTTTAATTGCCACAGGTCTTTTTTTGGCTGTTTCAAAATCAGGAAATATCTCCGCGGATTTCCAAGTTATTGCCATACAGGTACTACTTGCGGCTCTAACGTTCGTAAGTTACTTGACATTCTTTTTATTTTTATTCAAGGATTTTAAAAGTGCTGCTAAGAAGTGGAGTGATTATTTTGTTCCTATTTGTGGACTTTTTCTTCTGGTAATCATTGCTGTACATTTTTGTGAATATTTCTATCTAATTCTTGGAGGCGAGAAATTACTCTTGGTCTGCGTACCTCTAATTATTTTTGGAGTCATCGGATCTATATTGATACCAATAACTAATTGTATTCAGAATTGGATACAGAGAAAGTAGATATTGTTTCTAATAACATTAGGTAGTCTCTCAATGGGTGGTTGTGCATAGCCTTAAATTTTTTTTTCGGTTAATCCCAAATTAAGTAAAAACCTCCCCGAATCGGGGAGGTTTTTACTATCGTGCCTTGATCGCCAGATAGATATCCTCAACGGCTTTCACGGCATCGCCGGTTGCGATGTTGTTCTGATGGTAGTGGCCGTCAGTGCAGTCGCCCGCGGCCCAGATGCCGGGCTGCGAGGTCTGCTGGTTATGAGGATCGGTGACGATGGTATTGAACGCAGTAAGGGTGACAAGATTCTTCACGTAGTCGGTATTGGGAATCTGCCCGATCTCGACAAAGACGCCGCCGACCGGGAGCACTTCCTCGGCCATGGTCTGGACGTTCTGGACCTTGAGGCCTTTGACGAATTTTTCACCGGTGACCTCAAGGGGAATGGTGAAGTTCATGATGTG
>CAIXMG010000030.1 GCA_903920485.1 uncultured bacterium | reverse complement strand
CCTATGCAGCCAATGCGATCTTCATCGGAAACGACGCCGGTAATACGGATCTTGTCGACAACAGGGCCGGAGGGACATCGATTTTGATTGGAAACAACACTTCAACAGGAAACAACGCAGGTGCTGGTTATCAAAATTCAATCGCTCTCGGAACTGGTGCAACAAACACTGCAGCTAATCAGTTTATGATCGGATCATCGGGAACACCGATCAACGAGATCGACATGGTCGGCTCGTCAGGCACATCGTGTGCTATCGATGTCAACGGAACCTCATGTTCGTCAGACGAACGACTCAAGACGAATATCACCGACCTGCCGACGGATGAGCTTGATACTCTCAACAAGGTAAGGACCGTCACCTTCAACTGGAAGGCGGGTTCTGATACAAGTACGCACCTTGGTTTCCTTGCACAGGACATTCAGCAGGATTATCCTGAACTGGTGTCCACCGCCGCGAATGGATATCTGACCGTAAACTACGCAGGCATCACGCCAGTCCTCGTCGAGGTTGACCGCGAACTCGATCTCAAGCTCACGAACATCGAAACGTTCGCATCGGCGACCGATACGACGTTCCTGACGGAACTTCAGAATTGGCTGGCAAGTGCGACCAATGGCATCGAAAAGCTCTTCGCCGCGGAAGTCGACACGAAGAAGCTCTGTATCGCTGACGACGCAGGGAACCAGACTTGCCTTACGAAATCGCAGCTCGATACGCTCCTGATCAACCAGCCGCATGTGTCACCTCCTCCTTCGGTAGGATCGAGTGGAAGCCCTTCGGTTCCATCGGATCCTTCGACCGGTTCAGCGAGCGGTGCGGGAACTGGTGCTGGCACGACACCGGGAACATCTGGTGGATCACCAACGTCCGCAGGAACAACGCCTGGAACGGGAAGTGGTACGACACCAGCAACGGCGCCTGATCCTTCGGGCGGAACTTCAGGTTCGGGAACTGCTCCTGTTCCCGCGACTACCCCTGATCCAGCTCCTACGGTAACTCCTCCTTCAGACCCAGCGCCTGAGCCTGCGGTTGCTCCGGATCCAAGCTCGGATCCTGCGCCCGCGCCTGATCCGTCGAGTGGTTCGACCGATCCATCGGCTGGCGGTTCAAGTGCGCCAACGACACCGACAGTAACAACGCCATAATAAAAAATCCCCACAAGGGATTTTTTATTTCTTAAAGTTATTTTTGCGCATCTGCGAATCGCTTCTCGACGATGCTCCAGTTTACGTTTGCAAGATAATCCTCGACGTACTGCTTCTTGCCGCTGGGCTGATAGTCGGCAACATACGAGTGTTCCCACATGTCGATGCCGAAGATGAACTGTGCCGAGTTGAAGTGTCCCAGATGCTGTTCGTCGATCCATGCCGTCATGAGGTTCTTCCGGTCACGGTCGTAGTACAGGACTGCCCAGCCGATTCCGCGAGTGGTCGTACACACGGTCTTGAAGTGCTCGATGAAGTTTTCCCAAGTCCCACACATTTCAACAATCTTCGTTGCCAATGCACCGGTTGTGGCAAGCGGGGTCGAACCGCCCTCGAGCTGTTCGAAGTAGTATTCGTGGTTTTTGATGCCGTTGTATTCAAAGGAAAACTTTCGATGAAGCTCGGCCGACACGTATCCGTACTTTGCCGAATCCTTGGAAAATTCGGAACCCAGTTCCATGATGAGGTTGGCGTTCTTTACATAGCCTTGGTACAGCTTGAGGTGCTCCTCGACGGTCTTTTGGGACATGCCCTTAAGTTCAGGAATGACAAAGGTTTTTGGTTCAATGGGTTTCATATAGGGCTATTATATACCACTTGCAATTTTATGCCATTAATGCTACTATGCGGGAACTATGGCAAAATCATGCGCAATAACCGGAAAGACATCATTGATCGGCGGGGGGTACTCGAATCGTGTTCGTGCGACACAATTTAACCCAACGGGCACCCGACGACGATATGCCAACCTCCAGACCAAGACGTACGTCGTTCCTGAACTGGACAATAAGAAAATCACGTTGACCATCTCGGCAAAGGGTATGAAAACGGTGGCAAAGAAGGGGATCTTCAAGGCCCTTAAGGACGCTGACCTTATCTAATCCGTTTCAAAAAACATCCAGAAAGGATGTTTTTTGATTATTTCTGCTGTTTCGTTCTCTGTGATATAGTGGGGGACATGGATATTATCACGCTTCTGTTTTCACTGGCCGTGCTCATCATTTCAGTCATGTTCCATGAATTGGCCCATGGAACGGTCGCCGACCGTTTGGGGGATCCCACTGCTCGACTTGCGGGACGGCTTACGCTGAACCCGCTTGCGCACATGGAACTGATAGGGTCGTTTCTTCTTCCGCTGCTGTGCATCATCAGTGGTTCCGGTTTCATCATTGGGTGGGCAAAGCCTATTCCGTTCAATCCGGCTCAGCTGAAATATCGGCGCTGGGGTGCGGCGCTGGTCGCCGTTGTTGGTCCTCTTATGAACATCCTGATCGCGGTTATCTGCGCGATCGGCTTTCGTGTACTGGCCCAGGGAGCCGAACGGTTTCCCTTTGCGCAGATGCTGGCGCAGGTGGTCGGCATCAACATCTCGCTTGCGGTGTTCAACCTGATTCCGATTCCGCCGCTCGACGGGCATCACATTCTTGGCGCGATCTTTCCGGCATTCAAACGATGGTCTGACCAGGTCATTGGCAAGTACGGGCTGGTTCTTCTGATCTTCGTCCTTCTGTTTGCGGGTTCGGTCATCGCTCCGACGGTTTCCTTTTTCTCCCGACTTTTGTTACAATAGCGATTATATGGTCTCTCTCAAGAAAACGCTGATTGTTTTTTTCGCCGTTCTCTCGTTGTGCCTTGCGTTCGGACAGGCATCCCACGCATTTGCTGCGGGAAATATTGATTCGGTCAAAAAATATTCGCAGTTTCTGAACACCGATCTCGACAATAACGGTACCAACGACTTCGTGAACTGGTCGCCGACGGACGGCGGGGCTACGGTAGGGGACAGCACTCTTACGGGATATATCTGGGGCGAGACGATGGGATGGATCAACCTTAATCCGACGCATGCCGGTGTGACGAATACGTGCTCTGGTATCCTTGGCGGATACGCGTGGGGACAGAACACGGGATGGATCAACTTCGCACCGACCATGGCAACGGGTGCGAACCAGCCGAAGATCGATACCACGACGGGCGAGATTACCGGAACGGTCTGGTCGCAAAATTACGGATGGATCACGCTTAATTCTTCAAATGTCACATACCCTGGGCTTGTTACGACCTGGCACGGTTGCGGCTCTGGAACGACTCCGCCTGGCAATCCAACCGGCCCTACAAATCCTTCCCCCGGTCCCACAAGCGGAAGCTGCGCTCTTCCGAAAGAAATGATAAATGGCATCTGCCAGTTGCCTCCGACCCCGACTCCTCCTAATCCGGGTCCAGGTTCCAGTCCTGTTTCCGGATGTACGAATCCGGTTGCCACGAATTACAACTCTTCTGCAACAGTAAGTACCCCGACTTGCACCTTCAGTCCTAATCCTGCGAATCCACCGCTGCCTCCTTCCGGTCCTGGACCAAACAATCCTCCTCCCGGATCCCAGATACCTCCTCCTTCTGCTTCCCCTTGTGGATCAGGCCCTGCTGCTCCTCTCGGTTTCAAGTCGAGAACAGGACTTGGCTGGATTGCGCCGCTTGTCGCCATTATAGGCCTTCTTTCAAGCCTACCCGGTCTCATTACCCGATTCAGCAACATCCTTCTTACCTTTATCTTTGCCCGTAAAAAGCGACGAGGAATCGTGTACGATGCGAAGAGCAAGGAACCCCTTGATCCTGCATATGTCTCGGTCATTGATGTCGTGACCGGAAAAGAGGTCGCGAACCAGATTACCGACATGGAAGGTCGCTTCGGATTCGTCTTGACGAAGGGTGCCTACCGCATGACGGCAGGAAAGACGCACTTCCAGTTCCCGTCAGTGCTTCTTGCCGGAAAGACCAGTGACGAGGTGTACCAGAATCTTTACTTTGGCGAGACCTTCACGGTTGCCGATGAGAATGAGGTCGTGGACATGAGCATTCCGATGGATCCGGTCGGAACCGACTGGAACCAGAACGAGAAGAAGCGCATGAACATCCTCAAGTACCTCATCGCCAACCAGAAGTCGGTGGCATGGCTGTTCGAATTCCTCTTCTTCTTGGGATTTGCGGTATCCGTGGCCATCCTCTACTATTCGCCAGGCTGGTGGAACGCCGTCAT
>CAIXMG010000029.1 GCA_903920485.1 uncultured bacterium | reverse complement strand
AGAAGGGGAGAGGAAAGTCCGAGCACTCAGCTTCCCGCAAGGAAAGTCAAACGTAGTGGGTAACGCCCATCCCCGGTAACGGGCGCGGTGCGAGCAGAGACGTCCCGAGGCGAAAGACGAGGGACGCCCCGAGTGAGGCGCAAGCCGAATCGAGGGGCGAGCTTGCCAGGTAACTGGTGAGGTGAAACGGCTAAATCCGTACGCGTGTGCAAGGCCGTGCCGCAGGTCCCGAGCTTGTCGAGGGATTTGGGGAGTGCCGCTTGAGCCCGAGAGTAATCGAGGGCCTAGATAAATGGTTGCATAAACAGAACTCGGCTTATCGTGTGACATCATGAAGAAACCCCGTGCACGCGGGGTTTCTTCACACCCAAACACCTATTGACTTTTAAACTCGAATCTGCTATACTACCTGTGTGAGT
This sequence comes from uncultured bacterium, assembly GCA_903920485.1. Classification (GTDB taxonomy): domain Bacteria; phylum Patescibacteriota; class Minisyncoccia; order Phycocordibacterales; family UBA1006; genus CAIXMG01. The sequence continues at coordinate 11,521 of CAIXMG010000029.1, read as the reverse complement.
GTGAGCTCCGAAAAGAGATCATCACTGATATCAACAAACGTTCTACGCAAGGCGCGCCGCAAGGCGTGCTTTGTGCGTCAGGGGAAAGTTGTTTTCAGTCAAAAAAAGCTCCAGTTGGGTACTGAAGCTTTTTAAAAGGGAATCAAATCATCTTCCTCGATTTCTTCGGCAATGTTGCCGCCTTTGTCGAAGATTGCCAGCTGCTCTTCGGGTTCGGGGTCCTTCTTAGCCTCGTTGTCCCTGGGGTTCAGAAGCTTGATGAAATGCTCTTCAATTTTGAGGATGTCCCTCTTGAATTTTTTCGAGGAGGTGTTAGCAGGATGGGGAATAAGAAGAACTCCGATGCTGTAAGTATGGGTTCCTGCCAGCACTTTCTCAATCCATTTTCCCCTGCTCTCACCCCGTGAATCGGTATGCGAGGGATGGTCTTTTCCATGCCATTGGCGGAAGTGCTTCTTAACCGTGTCTACGATGTTATAGACCGACTTTCCTGAATACACGGTTTGTCCCAAAGGGTCACCGACGAGGTACTCCTTGACGAAATAGATGCCAGAACCGTTGTAAGGAATGGGTATTCTTGCCAACTCAATCTTGCCATCAACGAGAGACGCCAACGGCCTGAATGAGACGTTTGTAAGCATGTCTGCAAGGTAGCTCCACGAAAGAGGGACTTTCCTTTTTTCGGTGAGCTCCTCGTAAACGCGAAGACCGACAGCAAACAGGTCTTCTTGGTACAATCGGTTGAATGTAGACAGAATCTTCTCCCGATGAAACTTCTGTTGGGGAAGCGGTATCACCGAAAAACTGAGGCTTGCTGCGTGGGCGTTCCTGTCTTTCTTCATCTTGTCCCTGAAACGGTTGAGGACCTTTCTGACATTGGCCAAGGATGTCTTTATGCCTTCGATACCATCGTTCTTCCTGTTCAGAAAGACGATGATGCCGGCTTGTTTTGGAAGAACGACATTGCTCGAAAGCGGTACTGATTCTTCCAGCAATCTTTTTTTCCAGTCCGAACGGACGGTGGTTCTCCCTGTATGAACTAGCAGGGAATCCCAAAGGATAATTCCTGTTTTGTTCATATGTGTGGTTTTTGGTTTCCCCGAGTATATCAGATGGTTCCCTTGAGAGAACTTGACTTCAGGACAAAAGGTTATAGAATGTAAAAGCGACCCGAAGATTCGTGGTTCATCACGCTGAGACGCGGTCGCACTCACATAGAACGTTTGTTTGGAGCTCGCACCCGCGTCTCAACAGGGTGAAACACGAGCGAAAAAGAAAACCCCTTAGAACGGGGTTTTCTTTTTGCCGTTTTTTTATAAAAGCGCGATGGCGGATTTCACGATGGGGGACATGGGTTTCCGGAGGGTGTAGAAGACCTGCAGGCCCTCTTTGGATGCCTCCACAACGTGCGCACGCTCTAATACCTGCAGCTGTTGTGACGTGACTTGCATGGATGAAATCATCGCCTCCGCGATTTGTCCGACTGTCAGGCTTTTGTTGATCTTCAGTAAGCGGACAATTTCCAATCGTCGCGCGCTTCCCAATGCCTTGTATGTTTTTTCCTGGAGCGATGCTTTCATGCGGGGAGTCTATCATGATCAAGAAAGTAATTCAAGTATTCAATAGAATTATTTAATACTTTTTTCAAAAGTTATCCACAGTTTTGTTTTTATCGGGGTGTTTTTTCTTGTGCAAATGTTTTTAACAAGAGATAATGTTTGTATCAGATGATACACGCTCTTCACCGATTAGACCTCGCGTGATGGGAAGGTCGAATCATCAGAAAATTCACAAGCACAAATCTGAATTTTTATAAAAGTAACTTCAAACAAATCTATGGCAATGAAGAAAAAGGCAGCTAAGAAGTCAGCAAAGAAGGCAACGAAGAAGGTTGCAAAGAAGGCTGCTAAGAAGACCGCAAAGCGAAAGTAATTTCGGACAAAATCCCCGCAAGGGGATTTTGTGTTTGGCTATATTGATATTGCCACCGCACCCCGTCGCTTCACCGTACCCCTCACCGCTGCGCGGAGCTCCCCTATATAGGGGAGCGTACACTCTGGAGCTGATAGTTCTTTCTAAATAATTTATCACCCCGTTACTTTTTCTTAGGGGTTTCATAGGGGCCTTATCACCATACTTGGTATCTATGAAACATGTTTACAACGACCCATTATTAAAAGAGAGAAGGCGAAATTTACGAAATAACAGTTCAAACGAGGAAAAGATTTTGTGGAAATGGCTCAGAGGAAAAAAGATGAATGCAAAGTTTAGAAGACAAACCAGCATCGGGCCTTACGTTGTAGATTTTTACTGTCCTGCCTTGAAACTCGTTGTTGAATTGGATGGCGTGCAGCATGAAGATAGTCACCAGTATGACAACGTGAGAGATTTCTTCCTGCATGAACAAGGCTGCCAAATTCTGAGGTTTCCCAATTGGCTTGTCCATAATGATTTGAACAAAGTTCTGGATAGTATCCAGGAAGCCATTTATTTGGTTTCGGAAAGAAGATCAGTATGAGCCACTCACTCCAGAGCGTACCCTCCCCCTGATAAGGGGAGGTGCCGAGGCTTTGCGAGGCGGAGGGGTACGGTGATACTGCGTAGTAAATAATGGGTGTGTAATCCATGAAAAAAGGTTTCAAGACCCTCAAATATGTGCTATAGTACGTCCCTATGAAAGATTGGATTAACAAGGTATTCGGAGACGACAGCTCGCGCTTTTTGAAGGCTGCCAAGCCTGTCGTGGCGAAGATCAATGCGCTTGAGCCCGAAATGGCGGCATTGTCTGACGCTGACTTTCCAAAAAAGACAGAAGAGTTCAAGAAGCGAATCGCGGACGGCGCAACCCTCGACGACATTATCCCCGAGGCATTTGCCCTGGTGCGCGAGGCTTCCAAGCGCGTTCGAGGTGAGCGCCACTTTGATGTGCAGATGATCGGAGGCCTGGCCCTCTGCGAGGGAACGGTTGCCGAGATGCGAACCGGAGAAGGAAAGACCCTGGTGGCAACCCTGCCGGCCTATGCCAACGCCCTTTTTGGGAAGGGTGTTCATGTCGTGACGGTGAACGACTACCTTGCCCGCCGAGATGCCGAACAGATGGGGCAGGTCTACCATTTTTTGGGAATGACGACCGGTGTCTTGAACAACGTTGGAGCCTCTTACCTGTACAATGCCGTTGTTGAAAAGCCCGACGAGGCAACCGAAGAGGCCGAAGCTTACCATGTCTTCGAGAAGTTCCTTAAGAAATGCTCTCGCCAGGAAGCCTACAAGGCCGACATTACCTACGGAACCAACAGCGAGTACGGGTTCGACTACCTGCGCGACAACACCCAGGTGGATTTGGCGAACGTCGTTCAGCGAGGCCATTTCTTCGCGCTGGTCGACGAAGTCGACTCGATCCTTATCGATGAGGCCCGCGTCCCCTTGATTCTTTCCGGTCCTGCCGAAGACGCGAGTGAAACTTACAAGGTATGTGCTCAGGCTGCAAAGCAACTGACCGTTGATGTTGATTACACCGTCGACGAGAAGCTCCGCGCGGTCCAGCTGACTCCCGAAGGCATTACCCATGTCGAGAAGATTCTCGGCGTCGACAACCTGTACACGGCTGCGAATGTGAAGCTCATTCATCACATCGAAACGGCTGTGCGCGCGCGGGCGCTCTTCATCAAGGACGACGAATACGTGGTCCGAAACGGGGAAATCATCATCGTTGATTCCTTTACCGGTCGTATGCAGGAAGGTCGCCGCTATTCCGACGGTCTCCACCAGGCGATCGAAGCCAAGGAGGGTGTCGCGATCAAACAGGAATCCCGAACGCTGGCATCCATCACGTACCAGAACTACTTTAAATTTTATGAAAAGCTTGCTGGAATGACCGGAACGGCGAAGACGTCGGCCGAGGAGTTCGGCAAGGTGTACGGACTCGAAGTCATCGTCATCCCGACGCATCTGCCGACGGCGCGAATCGATCATACGGATCTTATCTTCCAGACCGAAAACGGCAAGTTCAAGGCAATTGCAAAAAGGGTCAAGGAACTCCATGACAAGGGTCAGCCGGTGCTGATCGGTACGGTTTCTGTCGAACGCAACGAATTGCTCTCGGCTCACCTGAAGGGCGAGGGAATTCCTCACAATGTCCTGAACGCGAAGAATCACGACCGCGAGGCTGAGATCATCGCGAACGCTGGTCGTAAGGGGTCCGTGGTTATCGCCACTAACATGGCGGGACGAGGAGTCGATATCAAGCTCGGCGGCGTGCCCCTTGAAAAGGATCTGTATGACGAAGTGAAAGCGATCGGCGGACTGTTCGTTCTGGGAACGGAGCGTCACGAAGCACGACGCATCGACAACCAGCTGCGAGGACGCGCAGGACGACAGGGAGATCCTGGCGAAACGCAATTCTACGTGTCGCTCGACGACAGCCTCATGCGCGTCTTCGGCGGGGACAAGGTGAAGGGTATGATCGGCACGATCGGTCTTCCGGAAGACGAGCCGATCTCGCACGGGTTCATCTCACGAAGCCTTGAATCGGCACAGGAAAAGATCGAAGGATTCAACTTCGACTCACGAAAGAGCATCCTCTCGTACGATGATGTCCTCTCGACCCAGCGAACGGCCATTTATGGACGGCGCAACAAGCTCCTGCACAAGGATGCGGAATATCTTGCGGAGCTCGAGGAAAAGGTTCGTGGTGTCCTCGACGAGAATGGCCTTGCCATGCTCAACGAGCGCAAGGAAAAAATGGGCAGCGAGGCGTGGACGGAGACGCTCCGTCGCGTGGCGATGTTCATCCTTGACCGCCTGTGGACTGACCACCTGGAGATCATGGACAACGCACGATCATCGGTGAACCTGCGCGCCTACGGCCAGCGGGAACCGGTCGTCGAGTACAAGCGCGAGGGACTCAAGCTGTTCCGCGAACTGGAAGAGCAGTACCTGCTTCAGGTTGCGGAAATCATGAAGAACCTCGAAACCGATCCTGCGAAAGCTCAGGCGGAATCTCCCACGATCTCAACCGTATCGATGAAGAAGTCAGACGGTTCGCGTTTCGACCGCAACGACAAGGTCATCATCACGAAGGACGGGGAAGACAGGGAGGTGAAGTACAAGAACCTCGACAAGGCGCTGATTGACGGATGGCAGGTCAAGACCGAGGCGGCGAAGTCGTAGGCATCGTTTAAAACCCTTACAAAATAAGGGTTTTAAACTTGACAAATTAGTATTAATATGCTAATATATAGCTATAACCCGAATTCAGTAACGATTATTTAACCCAAAATTCTTCACAATGAAATATCTTTTTTTCGCGCTTGTCACCGTCCTGGCAACAAACGCTTTCTCCCAGACTTCTTTCACCGCGACTAATGAAAAACTGGCCAATGGAATGACTGTGTATTCAGTTGTCTCAGCGGGCAATGTCGTCGGACAGTTCTGTCCGATACATACTCTCAAGTTCGTGACTCGCCAAATGGACCCAGGGATGTTTTCCAAAGACCTTGCTTTTCTGTCATGGTCAGCTGGCGCATCGGTAATCACTCCTGGCAGCATGACAACAGTCGTTGATAGCCAATACCTTCCGCAAGGAAGATCGTTGAGCAACGGGATACCCTGCGGTGATGGCATCGTATACAACTACGGTATCCTCGTCTTCGACAAGGGCGTGATCTCTTTCACTCACAAATCGGAAGTAGGCAATCTGGATTCGCTTTACAACAAGGTGGAATCAGACAAGGGAACCCTCATGTACCTGCCAAGCGTTTACCGCAACGGGGCATTCCTCAATTCAGAGAAGACCCTCGACAAGGTTCTTGTCAGGCGCGAAACGCCGGGCGGGGAACAGATTGGGATCGTCTTCTTTGACAGGCTCACTACCTACAACGAAGCTCGCCAGATCATTCTCGGCCTCGATCGTCCTGGTCAGTCAAAGACCACGCATATCTACATGCTTGATGGTGGTCCCAGATGGGGTCAGGCCTGTAAGCATGTGAACGGCAAGGATGTCCTGATCGGTACCAGAAATAAGAATGTTGTAACAAACTACCTTCTCTGGTTCTAGTGCTAAAACTTCACAGACTTTCCTAAAGGCTTTCTCATTCGAGGAAGCCTTTTATCATGGAAAAATCTGCAAGTAGAAAACACCCGTAAGGGTGTTTTCTACTTGGGCACGAATTAGATTCGTGTTACGTTTGCTGCAAACGGTCCCTTTGGCCCGTCGCTCAGATCGAAAGAAACGGCGTCTCCAGCCTGGAGCTCGTTGAAGGTGATGCCTACAACGTTCTCCGAGTGGAAGAAGATTTCCTTGTCACCTGGCTGTGCCGCGTCGTTAACGATGAATCCGAATCCTCGGTCCGTAACGTTCTTGATTTTTCCAGTCATGATGGTTTGGTGTTAAGTGGCTAATTACAAATACCGGTAGTTTTTGAATCGACTCACTCTAAAACCTGCTGCTTTGTACGTATAGACTAGCATAATGGGGATTGAATGTCAAGATGACAGAAGTGTTCTTCTTGAAACAGGAATCATTGACAATATTTGGTTTAAAATGTATTCTCAAAAAAATAAAACTACCGCGTATGAGAAAAAACAAAAAAGACGAAGCAGTACCCGTGTCCTTGGCGGAGGCGTCACCGAAAGAACTCGAACTCTTTCTCGAATCCGAATACCAGCGACCGTTTACCTCGCCCGAATGCTTTGCCGGATACCAGGAGCGCTTGGGGAAACTGGATAATACCAGTGACCACATTACCTTTTCTGAGGTTATCGAGTCCGTCAGGGACTATGACCTGGAAAAGGACCTGAGCTTCCGGGTTTACGGGCAAGAAGACCTGATGAAAATTCTCTCACTGGGAAGCCCGGAGTACATGGCACAGACAGGCATCCTCCTGCTGGGTACCGCGTTCACGTACCCGCAGCAATTCATGGAGCGCGACTATCATCCCGACCCCCCGGAAGATCACGAGGATGAGAATGATTTCTACCCCGAAGTCTCGCTGGTCATCGAACTGCGTGCAGGTTCCAAAAAGCCGGGCATCGTATACTGGTCAAATTTCCTGGGCGACTTTCCGGAAGACACCTACATCCCCGGTGACGAAAGGAGGAACTTCACAGGAACCTGGGACCAGTGCATCGACCACTACGTTGCACTTGTCGAACGGATGGAGAAACTGGCCGAAGGGGTCCTTGAGGCAAGCGGAATGGAAAGAGAGTTCCATTAACAACTACGGCAGTAAGAGCTAATAAGACAGCGTTCGGATATGATCCAGGCGCTGTTTTTAGTTATTGACAATATTGTATATTCATGATATCATTACGGGGTAAACCCAATTATCTGATCTTTAAAATAAAAATAGTCATTATGCAAACACCTACTATTTCAGAGGAAAATCCGCTGAAAACGGGCGAGGACGCGGTATCTCAGTACATTCTCAGTACCCTTATGTTTATTCCCAAAGAAATGTTTCAGGGGAAAGACAAGGGTACGCAAGCTGCGGAGATTTATTTGTATCAGCCAAAGAGGTCCACTCACACAGTAAAAATATTCCGCAGTTTCTTCGAATGCCGTCCGACTGAAGAGTCTGGGGAAAAACTTGTCGAGTTTGCCTTTCTCGACGAAATGGACCTTCTCCCTATTGCTGAGGATACATCACCAATGCGGGTGGAAATGTCATTCAGCATTTTCCTCGATAAGGACACCCGTACTTTTCACAGTATCAAAGATCGTCCTAAAGAACTCAGCCAAAGACGCATTAAAACCCTTGGGCTTTTTGCCAAACTTTCGAAAAAAGTGGGATCAAAAATCTTTACCAGGAACTGGACGTTCATCTCTGACGGTACCGCATGGATCCTCCAGGGAGAAAAAGGCGCTACGGTGCCTCACTCGGAAATCGATTCACTGATTCCTTGGACAATGCAATGATCCTTACAACAAAATAAAATACCCGCTCCATATATTATGGAGCGGGTATTTTACATATGTGGAGATGGGCGGAATTGAACCGCCGTCCAAAACGGGCCTTAATACAAGTCTACGTGCTTAGGAACCTTTTGATCCTGCTTGCTAGCGGGATTTTTAAGTGCGCTGCCTCTTAAGGTGCCGAACATGGCAGTGCGACCGAGCCGTTTGTTTCGGAATTAAGCGTTGGCGTGCTTAATTCCTATCCTGGTGATATGACACGTGATTCCGCTCACAGAATTTGCAGAGCACGCGCTCGCCTATAAAAAGTTAGGCAAGGACCGCATCACGCATTGAAAATGCGTAAGGGCTGGTGATTGAGTTAGCACTTCAGTCGTCCGGAAAGTTTTACGAGGTTTCCGGATACTCGGCATGCATGCATCAAGGGGATCCGCCTGTCGAAGCCTGTCATCCCCATGTTTCTTGGTTTCACTTACGTGGTCCTCCCCTGCAAAGGGGAGGTGCCCCGAGGCCCTGCGAGGGGCGGTGGGGTCATCGTGATTTCATCACCCGGTCCATCTCGCGCTTCGCGTCCCGATCCTTGATCGAGTTGCGCTTGTCGTGGAGCTTTTTTCCACGGGCAAGGGAGAACTGGAGCTTCAGAAATCCGCCCTTATCGTACAACGAAAGTGGAACCAAAGTCAAGCCTGCTTCCGTGCGCTTGCGCATGATCTGGGCGAACTCTTTCTTCTTGATCAGGAGCTTTCGCTTTCGGTAGGGATCATGCGAACCGGCCGTGTTTTTTATCTGATACGGTGCAATATACGCCTTCACCAGGTACAGCGCGCCATCCTCAATAATGATGAACGACTCGCCGATGGACGCATGTCCCAATCGCAATGCTTTCACTTCATGGCCCAGCAGCTGCAAACCCGCCTCGTAGGTCTCGAGGATTTCGTAGTGAAAACCGGCTTGCGGGTTGGTGATGTAGGGCTTCATGCGCAGAATATAGCAGATTTTTGTCTTTCTTGCATTTTTCTGTATACTGTGTCGCATATGCCAGACAAGAAACCAATGAAGGGAACGCGGTTCGGATTATTGGGTCAAATCATCATAGCCATCATTATCTTCGCGGCGCTTTCAGGGCTGTATTCGCTGTTGGTCGGCGACAAGGCCAAGGTCACGGACATTTCACTGTCACAGACGGCTGCCATGGTAAATGCAGGGCAGGTGAAATCCATTGTCGTAAGCGGCAATGTCCTTCATATCACTGCCAATGACGGCAGTGAAGATGTTTCAAAGAAAGAAGACGAATCAAGCATCACTGACACCCTCAAGAATTACGGCGTGACTCCTGACATGCTTGCGAAGACGTCGATCACGATAGAGGACACCTCAGGTGCAGGGTTTTGGCTGCTGACCGTGCTTCCAATCGCCTTGCCGATCATTTTCATGCTGTTCTTCTTGTGGTTTATCTTTGTCCAGATGCGCGGAGGCGGAGGCGGGATGAAGGCCATGTCGTTCGGCCAATCCAAGGCTCGCGTTACCGACCCTGACGATAAGAAGAAGCGCATCACGTTCGCCGATGTTGCGGGCAACGAAGAGGCAAAACAGGAACTTGCAGAAATTGTGGACTTCCTCAAGAATCCTCAGAAATATTTGGACATTGGTGCGAAAATTCCCAAGGGAGTTTTGTTGACGGGAAATCCAGGAACCGGAAAGACGTTGCTTGCACGAGCCGTTGCAGGAGAAGCTGCCGTTCCGTTCTTCCACCTCTCAGGATCCGAATTCGTCGAGATGTTCGTCGGAGTCGGTGCGTCACGCGTACGCGATCTGTTCGACCAGGCCAAGAAAGCGTCGCCTGCGATCATCTTCATCGACGAAATTGACGCCGTCGGACGATCGCGAGGTGTCGGTGTCGGAGGTGGTAATGACGAACGCGAACAAACCTTGAACCAGATCCTGGTGGAGATGGACGGCTTCGAGCCGACCGAGAAATTGGTAGTAATGGCGGCGACGAACCGTGCGGATGTACTGGACTCTGCATTGTTGCGACCGGGACGTTTTGACCGTCGCGTCCTTCTCAATCTTCCCGATCGAAAAGACCGTGAATTGATTCTCAAGATTCATGCAAACGAAAAACCTCTTGAGAAAAATGTCGACTTATCAGTTGTGGCAAGCCGAACGCCGGGATTTTCCGGTGCGGACCTTGAATCCCTGATGAACGAGGCAGCGATTTTCGCAGCTCGTCACGATCGCAAGACACTGACCCAGAAAGACATTCTTGACGCCATTGAAAAGGTGATGATCGGTCCGGAACGAAAATCTCACCTGCATACGAAGCGTGAACGTGAAATTGTCGCTTATCACGAGGCGGGGCATGCTATCTTGGCAACTGCTCTTCCTCATGCTGATCCTGTTCACAAAGTGACGATTGTACCTCGCGGAAGTGCGGGTGGCTACACGATGAATATACCCCTTGAGGATCGTAAGCTTGAAACCAAGGCACAGTTTCTCGATGACATTGTGGTGTCGCTTGGCGGTTATGCAGTTGAAAAAATGATTTTCGGTGATGTGACGACAGGTCCGTCGAATGATTTGCAGGTCTCGACGAAAATTGCTCGCAATATGGTCACTAAATGGGGAATGAGTGAATCTCTTGGACCAATTGCCTACGAAGGAACCAATCGGACCATGTTCGGCGGTGAAGGCATCGGCCAGCGGGAGTACTCCCAGGATGTCGAAAGAAAAATCGACGAGGAAATTTCATCCATTATGAAAAGTTCCCTTCAGAAGGCGCATGATACGCTACAAACCTACAAGGATGCGTTGGAGGCAGTTGCAAAGAAACTCCTCGAAGTTGAGACGCTGGAGCAGGACGAGTACAACAAGCTGATCAAGCCCTTCGGCCTGGTCGGCAAGACCAAGGACGCGTAATGCGTCTGACGGGCATGTAGCTCAGTTGGTTAGAGCGCAAAGCTTATACCTTTGTGGCCGATGGTTCGAATCCATCCATGCCCACTTGATTCTTATAGAATTTATTATGAGTATTGAAAACCAAAATTTGAAAGGATGGGGAGGCATCGAGAATCATTTTCGTTTCGAGCCGTTTTCTGAATACGTTAAGAAAAAGACCCCTGAATATGATGTCAATTTTTTATCTGAACATGATCCTGCTTTTAAACAGGCTATTTGTGAAGCTTCGGGGCTCGAAGAGCAAGAGGCACAAAAGGAATATGTTCAATATCTTGAGACAATTTTTCCAGATAGCCAGGTTCAGGAAATTCTTTGGCATAATGGAAACACAAAAATAGATGTTCCTCTCAAAGAAAAGTTTAGTTATTCAGCAAATATTGGAAGTTCTCCGATGAATCCAACAAGAAGCGGTTTCTTTGCTTCCAATGCCCAAGAGATTAATTTTGCAAACGTTGAGGGTCGAATTCTCCATGCGGTTAAATTTGATATTCATGATCCTGACCACGGTGACTTTTCTGTACATCCTGTAAAAGTTGCGAGAGACATGACCACGGATTCAGCTATTGTAGAATACGGTGGGGGTTCTAAGTTCTATGCCGTCTTTGAGCCTTCGCAAGTCCATATACTTGGTTCAAAGAAAGATCTAGAAGGTTT
>CAIXMG010000028.1 GCA_903920485.1 uncultured bacterium | reverse complement strand
ACGCAGGCCCTTGAACTGAAAAAACACCTGGAATCAACAGGCAAGAAAGTTCTGTACATCGAGACGGGTGCATTGTTCCGGCAGTTCGTCGAATCGAATGATTCCTTCGCGGCGAAAAGAACGAGCGAGGTCATCAACAGCGGCCAGCTAATGCCGGCATTTTTCCCCGTCTACCTGTGGGCGCACGAACTGATCCGGAACTATACGGGAACGGAAGACATCATCTTCGACGGCGTTGCGCGCATCCTCGACGAGGCGCCGATCATCGCGTCCGCGATCGAGTTCTTCAAGATCGACAAAACATTTGTCTTTCACATCGCCATCACCGACGAAAGCGCGATCACCCGCCTGCAGAGCCGCGGGCAGGGACGTGCGGACGACGCGTCGATCACGAAGATCAAGGAACGCTTGGCCTTGTACCAGAAAGACACCGTGCCCGTCATCGATTACTTCAAGAAACGCGAGCACGTGCAGTTTTTCGAGATTGACGGGGAACCGGAGGTTGCAGCCGTTACATCGGAAATTATTAAGGCACTCGCGTAAGTGTCTTTTTGCGTCGCTTGAAATTCTTGACAAAATTTGATACTGTAAGCGTTGTGATAATCCTCAAGACCGAAAAGGAAATAGCCGCGATGCGCGAAGCGGGGAAGCGGCATGCCGACATCCTGCAGCGTGTCGCGCTTTTGGTGAAACCGGGAATTACGACGGCCGAATTGGATGTGGCTGCTGAAAAAATGATTAAGGAGTACGGTGACCTGCCCGCATTCAAAGGCTATACGCCCGACGGTGCGAAGACTCCGTATCCTGCGACATTGATTACCTCCGTCAACGAAGAGGTCGTTCATGGCATTCCCAGCAAGAAGCGAAAGCTGCAGGAAGGCGACATCATCGCGCTTGACCTCGGGATTCGACACGAGGGCGTTTTTACCGATGCTGCGATTACCGTTCCTGTCGGAAAAATTTCAAAGGAACTGAATGATTTACTGATGGTGACGGAAGAGGCCTTGTATGTCGGCATCGATGCGGTGAAACCCGGAGCAACGGTGGGGGACATTGGCTTTGCCATTCAATCATTCGTAAACAAGCGATTCAGCATCGTTGAGGGATTTTCCGGTCACGGCGTGGGACGACATATTCACGAGGATCCGTACATTCCCAATTATGGCAAGTCCGGCCAGGGTGAAAAATTGGTTCCCGGCATGACGATCGCCATCGAGCCGATGCTGAACGTAGGGACTAAATACGTGAAGATCCTTCCTGATGGCTATACCGTCGCTACCAAAGACGGCAAGCCATCCGCGCATTTCGAGCATACCGTGCTGGTGACCGAAACGGGGTGTGAGATTCTTACTAAAATATAAATAATAAACAAAGACGGATTTGACATGAAACTCTCTTTGAATTAGTATAAGCGTACTAGGAAATGTGCTCCTCATGCGGATACGTCCGCATCGGGGGCCTTTTCGTTTGAACTTGAAATCCTTGTTGAAAACTTATGATAATGATCATCAAGGAATACCAGCGAAAAAGGTGTTCTACGAATAAGGATCGAAGATCTTTCTTTCGAAGGGGCAAGAACTGCCGTGATTGCGGATCTTTGAAACAAGAAGTCTATGAGACATTTAAAATCTCCATCACCTGATATGATGATGCATTTTGAGAATTTCTTTTCATAAAAATCTGACGTAGCATGAAGAACGAGTTCTGCGTCAGCATTTCCCTTTACCTTGCCACCGTAACCGGTTACTGTTTCCTTGAAGAGGATTTCATCCCCACTCTTTCATTCGGGTGTAAGCTTCCTGATATCGAGAGACGAATCCGGTGAACAGAAATATCTTTTCAAGCGAGTATTTCTGCTGGAGCCACCGGTAAAATTTCTCATAGTCAATCTGCCATCCAAGACCTTTGGCGGTTTTATCCAAATTGGCCCAATCTATGTAAGCATAGCGAATTTCCACAGAAAGAGCATAACAGACAGCAATAATGTAAAAATAAAGAATAAAATCGCAGGGATCTATATCTTTCCAATAAGCTCATCGATCAGCGGAATCTGCGCAGGATTTATTTTCTGTTTCGCAACATCTGCCGTGAACCATTCGCCTCGGTCAACTTCGGGGAATTCCTGGAATTTTCCCGACAGCGGTGGCCACTGCATTTCAAACGTGTTGCTTACCAAAGATTTCGGATCTACGTTTCCCTCATGAGCCCATGCAAAAACCATTTTTCCGCTTTTGTGCTTGACGGGGGACAGTTCAATAAATTCTCCCGTAAGGGCCAGCCCGACCTCTTCTTGGAATTCTCTTTTGGCTGCCTCAAGGGGTTCTTCGTCAGTGAACTCGCCTTTGGGAATGGACCATGCACCCAGGTCCTTCTGCGCGAAGAACGGTCCTCCCGGATGGACGAGAAATACCTCAAATCCCTTTTCAAGGCGATACAGCAGGATTCCCGCGCTTTTCTTGCCGAGTTTGTGTTCCGTAGTCATAAGGTGATTCTACCGTTGTTCTTGTCCGTTGTAAAATTGGATTTGAAAACCGCCCAATGTTGTTGAACAGTACTTGACAGAAATAGGGTATAATGATATTACTTATCACCAGAGGGCGATTGTTTTTTAGAGACTAAAAGATTGAATTGCGCTATTTCAAAAAATAAAAATTATACGGCATGGAAACAGAAGAAAAAGTAAGTCGTTGTATTGACTTCGATAAGCTTGACAGCAAAAGGTCAGCGGACATCAACGATCTGATATTGAAAAAATATCACGCGTTCATCAACTCTCCTGGCATCGTCGATATTCTTCGTTGGTATAAGAGTCAAAATTGGTTGCTGTACATTGATTACTCCAGTGACGGACTGAGGTTTTGCGGATGCGAAGATT
>CAIXMG010000027.1 GCA_903920485.1 uncultured bacterium | reverse complement strand
CTTCCAGGTCGTCGCCTCTTTCTTGAGGCAACCGGTTCCATCCTTGAAGCAGGCAAAAGGTTGACCAATACGGAAAAAATTTGGATTCGCGTCGATGAACTCGCCGAGCGTCATGGCAGAAACCGGGTCAGCACACCCCTTTTTGCGAGTGAAGAAGAATATACCCCGATCCCACCATATTTTTTTCAGGATCACATCCATAGGCATCTGCCTGATGGCCTCCTTGTCTTCAAGCATTACCATTGTTGTTGTTTTCGTGAATTGTGGAATATCCGTTTTGAACATACTACTTGTACAAAAATATGTCAATATCTTGAGCAAACGAAAAAAGACCTTCCGCATGAGTCCCGATACGGGGAATCATGCGGAAGAATCTTTGTAGCGATATTCCCTGTGAGGGTGTTTTGCCTCGAGCGCCTCGATGTAGAAGCGGGTCGATTCAGCGACCGTCTTTTTGCGCCTGCTTGCTCTCCCCTTCTTTTCCTTTTTGAATGAGATCGACATAAACGGTCCGTCGTCTTCGGTAAAGCCGAGAGTTCTGAGCTTCCTCTTGGCTGAAAGTATGACCCTTCTCAGGCACTGGACTTCGTCATAGTCCATGTTCCATGGATGAGACGTTCCCGTGATAGCGTTGACTTCGTATTGGGTGACCAACAGAAGTCTCGCGACCGATACCGAATGAATATCCTTAACCTTTGCTTCGCACAATACCGCCAGATGTAGATACGTTGCGGACTTGCACTTGAGATTGCATGCGAGAAAAAAAGGAATCTCGATGATATTATGACGAGATTTGAGGATCTGCATACTGAATAATCTCAATTGCCTCGTGTTGGCGAGAACAATCCAATCCTTTGTTGTAAATCCGCTTATCAAGAGCAGTTTTCTAAGTTTTGCGAAACTTGCACTCTGCTTGGAAAAAGTCTTGCTACCGTCTCCCAGCACGAACAAATCCGTGTTCTTGAGAGGAAGCGAGTTAGCAGCAATAAACTGCCTGAGTGTTGGGATGCTGTCTAGCGGAACGTTGCCACCGCCGCCGTCGCGAGTAAACCACCGATTGAACGTGTGGCACTCGGGAAACAGCTGGTTCATCGGGGTAGCCAGGAACTGTTCTTTTGTGAAATGTGCCATCGTTTTTTGTGTTTTGGTTAGGCAAACAGTATCACTTAAAAACAAAATCGTCAACTCACAGCAATCACCCTTTTATGATAAGCTGGTTCCCATAATGACATCACCCAACCAGAAGCCCGAAGGAAACGGTTACCAGAAAGATTATCCGCAGAAAGGCCAGCGCGTATTTCAACAACACAAGAAGGACGACCGCCTGACGCGACCCGTGGCACCCCGCCCCGTCGATAACAGCAACGTCACCGGCAACGTTCCCGACACGTTCGAAGGCCTCTTCAAGATGGGCAAGAACGGCATCGGCTACGTGACCCACAAGGACACGGGATTTGCCGTCATGGTCCAGCCGCAGCACAGCATGCACGCCCTGCACAAGGATGTAGTAAAAATAAAGATCACGAACAAGAAGGAAGGGAGCGGCGAGGTTATCGAATTGGTTAAGCGCGCAAAAGCTGCCTACGCCGGCATCATCGACACGAAAGGCGACGCCATCTGGTTCAAGCCAGCCGATCCCATCGAACCGGAAATGAAGGTCATGCCCGTGAACGACCTTGCGAAGAACAATCTGAAAAAGAAAGTGCTGGTGAAATTGGGCGCATGGATTGTCGATACCCCGACCTGCGAAGTCATCCAGGTCATCGGAACGCCGGGTGAGAACGACACTGAAATGAATGCCATCGTCCTTGAAAAGGGATTCGACGGCGCATTCCCTCCCCGCGTCATGGAAGAAGCGGAGAAACTGCATGGTTCCGGAATTCCCGCAGAAGAAATCCCAAAGCGGCGCGACATGCGCGACGTTGCCATGTTCACCATAGACCCCGTCGACGCAAAGGACTTCGACGATGCCCTGTCGTTCCAAACGCTTCCTGACGGCAATTACGAAATCGGCATTCACATCGCAGACGTGTCATTTTACGTCACAAAAGGATCGGCACTTGATGAGGAGGCGAAGCTTCGAACCACATCGGTGTACCTGGTTGACCGCGTGATTCCCATGCTGCCAGAGGTTCTCTCCAACGAACTGTGTTCCCTGCGCCAGGACGAGGACAAGCTGACCTTCTCGTGCGTGTTCAAAATCGAGAAAGAAACCGGCAAGGTGCTGGAAACCTGGTACGGACGCACGATCACCCGATCAAAGAAGCGGTTCACGTATGAGGAAGCCCAGGAAATCATCACCAGCGGTTCCGGACTGTTCTACCCGGAACTTGCCGAGCTGATGCGCCTCTCAAAGATCTACACCGCGGACCGATTCCGAGACGGCGCACTTTCGATGGATACCGACGAGGTACGCTTCATCCTGGACGAAACCGGCCGTCCGATCCGCGTCATGATCAAGAAGCGCATCGACACCATGCGCATGATCGAGGAATGGATGCTTATGGCGAATAAATACGTGGCAATCAAACTATCCCAAAAAGACAGTGCGGGCGTTGCGGTCTATCGTGTCCACGACCGACCAGCACCTGACCGAGTTGAAGACTTGATCACGTTTCTTAATTCAATCGGTTACAAGAATATCAAGACTAAAAACGGTATCATCCCCCCACATGAATTACAGAAGATTATCGACGAAGCTGGTACTGATGACGCACGCGACACTATCACTTCGCAGATTGTGCAGAGCCTAGCGAAGGCAGTATATTCAACAGAAAATATTGGCCACTTCGGACTTGCCTTCGACTATTACACCCACTTCACCTCCCCTATTCGTCGATATCCCGATGTTATGGTACATCGATTGTTACAACTAACTCTTGATCATGAAAAAGTCGGCCCTATCGAGGCAGCTGAATACGTCCGAATGTGCTCCTATTCTTCGGATCGTGAAAAAGATGCCCAGTCAGCTGAACGCGAATCCATCAAGTACAAGCAGGTGCAGTACATGGCGGAACGCGTCGGCCAGACATTCAACGGCATCGTCACGGGTATTGGAAAATTCGGGGTGTATGTTGCCGAAGCCGAATCGAAATCGGAAGGCATGATCCGCCTGATGGATCTGGGCAACGACTTCTTCGCCTTCGACGAGAAGCGCAACTGCATCGTCGGAAGGAATTCCAAGCAGGAATTCCACTTCGGGCAGCGCATCGTGATCAAGGTGAAGGATACCAACATCGAGAAACGCATGATCGATTACGTTTTGGTTCCTGAAACGACGCCAGAAAAAACCGCCTAGGCGGTTTTTTCTATATTTCAAGATACAAAGGTGCGTGATCGGAAACCGTATCGTTCAAGACCTTGAATTCCTTTACGTGAACCTCTTCTGAGACAAAGGCATAGTCGGCGAACTTCTCGTCATATTTGTAAAGTGAAGATCGCGTCGAGGTGACACCGAATTCCTTGATAAGATTCCTCAACCCAGAACCCTCAATGATCCGCAAACTCTCGGTCTGAATTCCAAGATTGAAGTCTCCCGTCAGAACGATGTCACCTTCCATCTTTGAGAGGCGATCCACGATGTTTCGAGACTGGATCAAGCGCTCTTCCGTATCGGTCTTTCCCGCCTTGTTCCAAAGAGCGTGAATATTCACGATATTCAGCCGTTTTCCTTCGTTTTCAACCGTTATGTAATTAAGATTGCGCGCATGAAATCCTAGATTTCCCTCGGGAATAAAACCCTTAAACTTATGGACGAAGTATTCACCACTGTCGATGACCGTCAGGCCCTTCTTCATGAATATCGCAATACCGTAATCTTCCTTAAGCTGAGGACTGAACAGGTAATCATAATCCGGCAATGCCAAATGGATTCGCTCAAGAAGGTCGTACGTCTTTCCATTTGCCCGCTCCTTTTCGGTGTTAAGAAAAGCTTCTGTACCGTTAAATACTTCTTGCAAGCAAAACACATCAGCGTCTTGGTGCTTCTTGAAAAACGCCAGCAAGTTGTCGATTCCGGCAGTGCCGCCCCACGTGTTAAGGGTGATGATCTTCATGCAGATGACTATATCACATCACCGTTTTTCTGCTACAATGCCCTTATGCAATCCGGAAGACATGCCGTCGTTTTTATTCTCGCATGCATCGCAGTCGGCGTGTGCGTTGGCATCGTACTGGCATACGCAACGCCCTTGCATGTGCCGCCCCCTGTGACAAGTACTCCCGCCTTCTCCGAACCCGCCCCCATTGTTCGACCTATCATCGTTGCCGTGGGTAACCCACCGACAACGACCGCCACAACCGCACCAACGACGGTAAAAGCAATGCCAAAAAAAGTCGAAGTGCCGACCTGCGACCAGCCAAAGGATCCGGATGACAACCCGAACCTGTGGCTCATTCCCGTAGGGCCGGATCACAGCATCGGCGACTATGTTCCCAGCGGCCTGGTTTCCCTTGACACCTATGTTCCGACAACGATGCCAACCATCTGCCTGACCGAAACCGCAGCCACGGCGCTTAAGTCGATGTTTTCCGCCATGCACGCAGAAAACCTCTACCCGATGATCGCGTCAGGATACCGAAGCGCCGACTACCAAGGAACGCTGTATGAGGGAACCAACGTAATAACCAACGGGTACTCATCGGTAGCGGAACCTGAGCATTCGGAACATCAATTGGGCATGGCGGTAGATTTCATAGGCATTCCCGATTCGACGAACACCGATTATTCAGCGCTCAACGATTTCGGCAACACCCTTGATTATGCGTGGCTGGTAAAAAATGCGGCTTCTTACGGGTTCGTCCAAAGCTACCAGGTTGGCAAGGAGGCCATTACGGGATACATCCCGGAACCGTGGCATTGGCGCTACGTCGGCACCACCAACGCCGAAGCGATCGTCAGCAGTGGCCTCGCTCCATACCAGTACCTGCAGAATCTCGCGAAACAGCCATAACGTAAAAATCCCTTTCGGGAATTTTTACTTTGCAACCTTCACCGCTTCCTCGAACCGGATCGACAGCAGCGTCGAAGCATCGTCAGAACCGATCGTAACACCGTACAAAATGTCGGCGCGCGACATGGTTTCGCGATTGTGCGTTACCACCACCAGCTGCGTCTGTTTCGAAAGGTTCTCGATCATGTCACCATACTTTTGGCTGTTCGCCTCGTCGAGGGCCGCATCCGTCTCGTCCAATACCAGGAACGGCGGCGGGTTCACCTGCGACAGCGCGAACAGAAGCGCAATCGACGTCAGCGAACGCTCTCCACCGGAAAGCATTTCAAGGTCCTTCACCTTCTTGCGCGGGAGCGACACGTCGATGTCGATGCCCTGCTCCTTTTCCTGGTTCTCATCCTCATCATCCTGAGTAATTTCGTTTCCTTCCTCATCAAGTTCT